>JACQEA010000047.1 GCA_016200825.1 Chloroflexota bacterium
CGCGAGTTGGGCGCGGTGTGGATCGGCGCGGCGCGCGATACGCCGCCCCAGCCGATTGATCGCGCGATTATTTTCGCGCCGCGCGGTGATTTAGTTTTGGACGCGCTGCGCGTGCTTCGCAAAGGCGGAACGGTCGCGCATGCGGGGATTTACAGCACGCCGATTCCGCAAATGGATTACAAGTTGCTCTATCACGAACGAACGATTCGGAGCGTCGCGAACAGTACGCGCGCGGACGTGGCAGAATTTCTGCGCGTGGCGGCGGAAATTCCGCTGAAAACGGAAATTGAAATTTTTCCATTGCGCGAAGCGAACCGCGTGTTGAGGATGATGAAGGAAAGCAAATTGCGCGCGGCGGCAGTGTTGGAAATAGGGTGACACCATGACTCTAGAATATTTTCAATTGCTCTACGATTACAACTATTGGGTGAACCATCTCATTCTCGCGACGGCAGAAAAATTGAGCGCGGAACAATTCGCCGCGAAAAATTCATACAGTTACGGCAGTGTGCGCGGCACGCTTGTGCATACCCTCGCGGCAGAATGGATTTGGTTGACGCGTTGGCAAGGCGAATCGCCCGCGGCGTTGTTGAAAGAAGAAAATTTTCCGACGCTCGCCGCGTTACGCGCGCGGTGGAGTGAGGAAGAAAATAAAATGCGCGCGTTCATCGCGAGGCTGTCGCAAAAAGATTTGGCGCGCGTGATTGCATACAAGAATACGCGCGGCGAACCATTCGCGTATCCGCTTTGGCAAATGCTGGCGCATGTGGTCAATCACGGCACGCAACATCGCGCCGAAGCCGCGGCGATGCTGACTGATTTTGGATTTTCGCCCGGCAATATTGACTTGCTAGTTTATATGGACGAACTGGCACATAAAAAATGATCGCGCGATTTTTCATCTACGGCGCGTTAGGGTGGTGCGGCGAAATTATTTGGACAGCGTTGCGCAAAAAAATCACCGGCGTCGCGCGCGATTGGCTGTTGATGGGTGAAACGTCGCTGTGGGCGTTTCCACTGTATGGGTCGCTCGCGTTGTGGTTTGAACCGATGCACGACGCGCTGCGCGATCAATTTTTTCTTTTGCGCGTGTTCGCGTATACTGTGGGCGCGTGGATTGCGGAATACATCGGCGGATGGTTGATGTGGAAAATTACGCGCGTGAAACCGTGGGATTATTCTAAATCGCCCGGTGGCAGTTTGCATGGATTGATTCGCTGGAATTTTATTTTGGTGTACCCGTTCGTTGGGTTGGCGATGGAAAAAGTCCACGATGTATTATCGCGAATTTCGCTAAACTGAGAATTTCCAATTTTCGATTGCCCATTTGCGATCGAGCGCAATTGAATCGGAAATCGAAAATCAGAAATCGAAAATCGGAGGAAGAATGTCGCATCATGAAAAATGGGCTCTCATCTTGGGCGCATCGTCCGGGTTTGGCGCGGCGTGCACACGCGCGCTCGCGGACGCGGGGTTCAATATTTTTGGCGTGCATTTCGATTTGAAAAGTACATTGCCGCGCGCGTTGCAAGTGAAAGCCGACGTGGAAAAGAAAGGGCGCAAGGCATTGTTCTTTAACAAGAATGTCGCCGATGATAAAAATCGCGCGGAAATTATCGCGGCGCTGGATGATTATTTCAAACAAAACGGCGGCGGGACCGTGCAAGTGATGTTGCACTCGGTTGCGTTTGGAAATTTGAAACCGTTTATCGCGCCAGATCCAAACGGCGCGGTGGACCGCAAAGCGATGGAAATGACGTTAGACGTGATGGCGAATTCGCTCGTCTATTGGACGCAAGATCTGGTGCGCGCGAATTTGCTCGGGCGCGGGTCGAAAGTTTGGTCCATGACGAGTTCCGGTTCGCATCGCGTCATTGTCGGTTACGGTCCCGTCTCGGCGGCAAAAGCCGCGCTCGAATCGCACACGCGCCAACTCGCGCTGGAACTCGCGCCGAAAGGAATTTGCGTCAATTGTTTTCAAGCTGGCGTGACCGATACGCCCGCGTTTCGCATGATTCCAAATGCCGAGCGCATCAAAGAACACATTATGACGTTGCATCCCGATGGCCGCATGACGGCGCCGGAAGATATCGCGCGCACGATCGTCGCGTTCGCGGATTCGAAATTAGATTGGATCACCGGCACCGTTGTGCGCGTGGATGGCGGCGAAGATAATATTTAGAGTGACAAGTGACGAGTGACAGGTGACGTGAGACGAAATCGGATTGCCCGACACTCGTCACGCGTCGCCCGTCATTTTTTTTGAGGTGAAATATTTTGGATTATCTGAAAACAATTACCGTGCCAACGCCGTTTCCGGTCGGACCGGTCAACTGTTATTTGGTTGAAGGCGATGAGCTCACGCTGATTGATACGGGACCGATTGATCCACCGACGTTGGAATCTCTGCGCGATCAACTGCGCGCGCGCAGAATTGAATTCAAAGATTTCAAGCGGCTGATCATTACGCACGCGCATGTTGATCATTTTGGGCTTGCCGCGCAGATTGTCGCGGCATCGGGCGCGCGCGTCTATTCGCATCCGCGCAATCGCTGGTGGTTGACGGATTACGATAACGAATGGAATTCGCGGCACGAATTTTTTCTTGAACTTTTTGCCGCGAGCGGCGCGCCGCGCGCGTTAGCGGAGGCGTTGGCGCAAGGGCGGAAAAATTTCGCGCGCTATGGCGCATCCATCCCCGCCGAAAATTTTTTTCCGCTGGACGAAGGCGATACGCTCGCGTTGAACGGCGACAGGTGGAATGTACTGTGTTGCCCCGGACACGCGAGCGGCTTGATCGTTTTGTACGAATCCAAATCGCGCGAGTTGCTCTCCAACGATCATTTGTTGCTCAACATTTCTTCCAACCCGGTGATCGAAGCGCCCGCGCGTGGCGAAACCGCGCGCCCGCGTATGCTCGTAGATTATCTCGCGTCGTTTGAAAAAACCGCGCGCGTGGACGTTCGCATCGCGCGCACCGGACACGGCGCGCCGATTCACGACACGCGCGCGCTGATTGCCGCGCGCATCGCGTTTCATCGCGCGCGCCTGGATCGGATCGAACAAGAAATTGGAAATGGCGCGGCGACTGTCTTTGAAATGGTGCAACGGATTTTTCCCCGCCTCAAACCGAATGATCTTTTTCTCGCGTTATCTGAAATCATCGGGCATTTGGATATTTTGGAATTGGATGGACGAATCCAATTTGAAGAACAAGCGGGAATCAAAAAATATTCGCCCACCCGCGCCATTCAGCCAGTATAAAAAAATGCGCCGCGAGAAATTCGCGGCGCATTTTTTATTGATCGAATGATTTAACCCAAGTTGCCACCTTGTCATTCTGAGGCGCGATTTTTGCGCCGAAGAATCTTGTAGCCTCAAAAAAGAGTGAGGTTTCTATTGAATCAACAAGATTCTTCGCGGAGTTTACACTGAACGAAGTGAATGTGCTCAGAATGACATTGAGACTCGAGGCGACAAATTCGCACGTGCCGGGGCCTGTCTTCCACGAACGCTCGGTCACAAGTTCGGATTGGTTCGCGCGAATTTCAGTACTCGCGCGTTTGGTTTCACTGAACGAACGCGTGAGATCGCTTAACGGCGGAGCTTGATAAATTTTTACCAGCCAAGTCAGTTGGCGCGGGCCACCGGTGTTATTGAAAAAATCAACGCGGAACGCGATGAACTCGTTAAAGTTTGGCACAGCCGGATCGGGAACGATGTTCGTCACATAAACGCCCGGCGGCGCAGAAAGTGTTGGCGTGTTGGATGGAGCCGCGGGCGCGGGCGGTTTCGTTGGTGTGCGCGTCGGCGCGGGCGGGCGCGTATTCGTCGGTGTAATCGCGAGCGTGGCAGTGATCGCGGCAGTCGTTGCAGTCGGTTGCGCGAGAACTGATGTTGCTGTCGCGATGGGCGCGAGAGGTGGGAGCGCAGAAGTTGGCAGAACCGCGATTTGAGTTGCGGTTGCGCGCGCGGTTGTGGTTCCGCCCAAATTAATTTGTCCGCTCAATAACAAATAGCCGCCAAAGATCACGCCCGCGCCCACGAGCGCGACGACAACAATAATGCCGACGAGGACCGGCATCGGTAATCCGCCATTCGCGCGTCCGGCCGGCTTGGACGAAAAAATTTGGCGCAACGGCATACTCGGACGCGCGCCGGGCGCGGCAGTCGCGCCTTCGGTTGCGGGAGCAACTTCTTGCGTCACCGGCGCGTCGAGCGGCGGTTTTGCTTTTGCCCATTTTTGTCCGTCGTTGACGTACCAATCACCGGACTGGACACCAATTTGCCACCAGCGACCTTGCGAATCTTGCAAACGCAAATCGTTGACTTGCGTTTCAAAATCCGCGTCGCTCAATTTGCCGCTGGCATGTTGCGCCGCCAGTTCTTTGTATTTGCTTTCGGCTTCTTGAAACGTCATAGAAGCTATACCTCCGCTTGTTCTGCGATCACCATTGCAATCGCGTGTTCATGAGTGTGTGATAAACTCAGCGCGATGTTTTTCAAATTTAATTCGTCCGCGCGTTGCGCGGCTTTGCCTTTTAATTGCACCGCCGGCTTGCCGCGCGCGCCCGAAATGACTTCGATGTCATTCCACGCGACGCCGTCCGCATGTTGAATTCCGACGCCCAACACTTTGGCGACGGCTTCTTTTGCGGCGAAGCGCGCGGCAAGTTGATGCGGCCGTGCGCGGCAGTATTCCAATTCCGCCGGACAATAGACCCGCGATAAAAATCGTTCGCCGTAACGCGCGATCGTCGCCTCAATGCGCGCCACTTCGATCAAATCAATTCCCGTTTGCAACATCAAGATTCAGAATGATTGCCGCGACCCATACCGGAATATTTAAATCCCAATTGCTTCATGCGCGCGGGTTCGTAAATGTTGCGTCCGTCAATCAGCACGTTGGATTTCATCGAGGCGGCAACGCGCGCCATATCCAATTGTTTGAATTCATTCCAATGCGTGACGAGCACCACTGCGTCCGCGCCCGCGGCCGTCGCGTACGCATCGGCGCAAAATTCGACGTTCGTTAATTGTTGGCGCGCGTTGTTGATCGCGACTGGATCGTACGCGCGCACGCGCGCGCCTTCGGCTTGCAAGAGGTGGATGATGTCGAGCGCGGGCGCATCGCGAATGTCGTCCGTATTCGGTTTGAACGCGAGGCCCCATACGCCGATAATTTTGCCGCGCAAATTTCCCAACGCCGCGCGTAATTTTGCGATCACGCGCGCGCGTTGATCGCGATTAATATCCATCACCGCGCGCAACAGCGCGGGATGACTCCCGTTTACTTCCGCCATATACGCGAGCGCTTGGACATCTTTGGGAAAACACGAGCCGCCGTACCCAATGCCCGCGTCTAAAAAATCTTTGCCGATGCGTTTGTCCATCCCCATCCCCGCCGCAACTTCTTTTACATCCGCGCCGAGTTTTTCGCAAATGTTCGCGATCTCGTTGATGAAAGAAATTCGCGTGGCGAGAAACGCGTTGGAGGCGTACTTGATCATTTCGGCGGTGCGCAGATCGGTGACCATAATCGCGCAGCGCAGCGGCAAATATAATTGCGCGACTTGCTCCGCCGCTTCGCGATTCGCCGCGCCGAGCACGACGCGATCCGGTTGCATAAAATCGTACACCGCGGAGCCTTCGCGCAAAAATTCGGGATTGGAAACGACGTCGAAATCCGCGCCGACGCGTTTGCCGTGGCGCGTCAAAATTTGTTCGACCGAATCGCCTGTCCCCACCGGCACGGTGCTTTTGTTGACGATGACCGCGTAATGTGTGAGTGTTTGCGCGATCGTCTCGGTTGCCATGCGGACATATTTCAATTCCGCTTCGCCGTCATCGCCTGCGGGCGTCGCGACGGCGATGAAAATAAATTCCGCGTCGCGTAATCCGGTTGCGTAATCGGTTGTGAAGGTGAGACGTTTTGCCGCGACGTTGCGCGTGACAAGTTCTTCCAGTCCGGGTTCATAGATTGGCATTTCGCCGCGATTGAGTTTGGCGATTTTTTCTTGGATAATGTCTACGCAAATAACTTGGTTACCCAAGTCGGCAAAACACGTGCCGGTGGTTAAACCCACATAACCGACACCAATCACGCAAATTCGACGCACAGACTTCTCCTATCCAATTGCAGGGATAATAATAGCACAGAAAATTGAACGAAACAAATCGAGAAAATGTTCCCGTTCCAAAAAATTTCCAAGCCCTTTTGAGAATTTGGGATTAAACCGAAAAATATGGTTTGACAATTCCCAACAAGCAACATATATTATGGATGTTCGAATTCGTTTTTTCTTAGTCCCGCAATAAACAAATCTGCGCTGGATGACTACAAGCAATGCAGACTATTCCTGGCGGGATATTTATTCTCTTTTTCAAAGCATCATTAGGACGCGTCCGCGCGCGTCTAATCGCGTCCTTTTGCTTTTCCGCGTTCGTAATCTGGATTTCCTTTCCAACCGCGGTCCTTGCAGACGGACCCACCGCTACCGCAACGCCAGTCGCCGCGCAAACCTCTCAAGCGAACACCAACACAAACGCTAGCGATTCTTCTGCCGGCAAAACCATTTCCTCTGCGCCGGTTGTAACCGCCACACCTGCACCTGCACAGAACGCAACGACGACTCTTGCAAACGCAACCCCGGATTCTAAATCAACCGACGCTTCTACGACTACCTCTTCCGCTAAAGAAACAAAAAGCGCGGTATCATCTCCAACATCAACGTCATCGCCAACCCAAAACTCAAATCAAAATAAAATTCAGACAACCGCAACATCAGTTGCCTCACCTTCACCCCAACCGACGCAAACTGCCGCGAAAACTTCCGCACCTATCTCAACGCAGAATGAGGTCGCGAATCCCAAACGCGATGCCGTACCCGATCCGTACATCACATTCGACGGCGTGACCTATCGCTTTCTGAGCGACTGCACAGGTTTTTCAAATTGCACGCAATCTACAACGCCAATTCAAGCCGCAGTCAATTATTTCGCGCAAAATTCATCCGTGATTGCCGCGAATGACCGGACGATTTTCGTGGACGGCGGAACGTACAAAGAAAATATTTCAATTAACGGCATCAACGCGCTCGCCGTGCGCGGCTCGGTGAACGGCGCGCGCAGTGTGATTGATGGAAGCGTCACGATTGCGAACAGCGTTGGAATCAACTTGTTGCAATTTACCGTGACGCGCGGTATTCAAGTTGCGGCATCAAAAGATGTAACGCTGAGTAATGTCGTCGCGCAAAACAGCGGCGGCAATCCCGCGCTGAGCATTTCAAAGAGCAACACGATTACGCTGAACAATGTGACCGCGAGCGGCAACAACAGCACGGGTGCGGTGTTCACGAACAATAGCGGTCCGCTGATCATCGCAAACAGCAATTTCAACAACAATAACGGCGCGGGTCTGAGCATCGAGAATCACGACGGCGACGTTCGAGTTCAAAACAGCGCGTTCAACTTCAATCAAGCGGATGGGCTGATCGTCATCGCGACCGGCAATATTATTCTGGAGAACGTGCAGATAATTGACAATGGAGGAATCGGCGCATCGCTCCGCAATGATTTTGGGAATGGGGACATTTCACTCAATCTGAGCACGCTCGAAGGTAATCGCGCAGGTGATTTAGATTACGCGACGAACGGAAATATCAGCGTCGTGGTTGATGACGCGTCAATCACATCAAGCGCGGCCGGCAGTGCGAACCTGCTCGCGAATTTGCCGTACAGTTTTGAGTTGAATCAGGGACAGGCAGATTCGCTCGCGAAATTTATCGCGCGCGGGCGCGGCTATACCCTTTCTCTCACGCAAGATAGTGCAACGCTCACGCTCCGCAACCCACAAAGCAATGCGGCGACAGCGTTACAGATGAAACTTGTCGACGCGAATCCTCAGCCGAATGTCGTCGGACTCAACCGATTGCCCGGCATCGTCAACTATTTCATCGGCAACGACCCGGCGAAATGGCAGACAAACATTCCGACGTTCAGCAAAGTGCGCTATCAAAACATTTACCCGGGAATTGATTTGATTTACTACGGCAATGGACAAAAACTGGAATACGATTTGGTTGTTGCACCAAGCGTTGATCCATCTGCGATTCAACTGAAGTTTGACGGCGCGGAAAGTGTGAGATTGGACGCGAACGGAGATTTGTTGATTGGCAACAGTGGCGATCACTTGCGACTGCGTAAGCCAGTGGTGTATCAAGAAATTTCGGGAACAAGAAAAGCGATCAGGAGCGGTTACACACTAGAACATACTGCGAAAGTTCTTGGTTTCAACATTGGAGAGTATGATGCACAAACACCGCTCGTAATTGATCCGGTTCTTGCGTACTCGACGTTCTTCGGCGGATCGCAAGATGATATCGGTTTCGATATCGCGTTGGGAAACAGCGACGAGGTTTACGTTGTTGGATCTGTTCGTTCCTCAAATCTCCCGACCACAGTCAATGCTTACGATACATCAGCCAATGGAAATCTAGATGCGTTTGTGTTCAAGTTAAACATCGCGACAAACACGTTGATTTATGCGACCTATGTTGGCGGAAGTGGCGACGAATGCGAATTCAGTTGGCATCACGGTTGCGCGATTGCAGTTGATTCAAGTGGAAACGCTTATATTGCGGGAATTACCACTTCAAATGATTTTCCTGTGACAACCGGAGCGTATGATACTTCATATAATGGCGGCGGAGATGTTTTTGTTTTGAAGTTGAATTCCTTGGGCACCGCGCGCATTTACGCTACATTTCTTGGGGGTAGCAATATGGATATGGGCGCGGATATCGCAATTGATAGTTCTGGATTCGCTTTCGTCGTTGGAAGCACAGAGTCAAATAATTTCCCAACGACAGCAGGCGCCTACGATCAAAATCCTCACTCTGCTCCGGATGCATTTATCACCAAAATCCTTGCCGATGGTAGCAATTTGTCGTTCTCAACTTATTTGGGCGGAAATGGCTGGGATTCGGGACAACGAATTGCAATTGATTCATCTGGAAATGTTTACGTCACAGGGCAAAACTCGTCCTCTGACTTTCCGACCACATTGGGTGCATATGACACAACCTATCATGGCTCAGGCGATACATTTGTTGCAAAAATGAATTCTGCTGGGAGCGCAAGAATCTTCGTTACGAATCTCGGTGGGAGTGGCGGAGATATCGGCTACGGGATCGCAGTGGATGGCTCTGGAAATGTTTATGTGACGGGGTATACGTCGTCATCCAATTTTCCGACAACTGTTGGAGCGTTTGACCGCACTTATCGCGGAAATGGCGATGCCTTTGTTGCAAAATTGAACTCAACAGGAAGCACTCTGACGTTTTCAACTTTTGTTGGTGGGAACAATGAAGAAGGTGGTTCTAACATTGCAATAGACGCGTCGGGGAATATCTATGTGACTGGTCCTACATCATCATCGGACTTTCCCACGACTGCTTCTGCGTACGACTCTACTCATAACGGAGGCACGGATGTATATGTTTTCAAGTTGAACTATACGGGCAGTGCCTTGAATTATTCCACTTTTCTCGGTGGTAATGGTGATGATGCTGGCTCAAGAGTCGTGGTGGATGGGTCCGGGAATATCTACGTTGTTGGAAACACTAATTCCTCTTCATTCCCGCAAGTCAATCCTTATCAGTCAAGTATTGCTGGAGCCAAGGATGTCTTTGTTTCAAAGATTACCCAACCGCAAGTGAATTATTCGAACACGATTTACTTTGCATCAAACCGAACTGGGAGTGGTCAAGTCTACAAAATGAACACTGATGGGACAACCCAAACTCGTTTGACTTTCACAGGAACAAGCGGAGGTCCCGCAGCTTCACCAGATGGAACAAAACTTGCATTTGTATCTGAGCGCAGTGGTGTGAGACATATCTACGTTATCAATGTAGATGGAACAAACGAAATTCAACTCACAACTCTCGGCGCAAATAACGAAGACCCTGTATGGTCACCGGATGGCAATAAAATTGCATTTTGGTCGAACCGAGATGGCAATATTGAACTGTACGTGAGTAACGCAGATGGAACGAATCAACAGCGGCTTACGAATTCTTCTCCAGCATCTGAACGCTCTCCGTCTTGGTCTCCGGATGGGCGCCACATCGTATATATCTATAGCCCTTGTCCGGCAGGTCCAGGGTGCGATGTATATGATGTGTATGTGATGGATGCAGATGGTAACAACGCGCGGAATCTTACATCGAATGCGGCAGACGATATTTATCCAAAATGGTCGCCAGACGGCAACAGAATTGCATTCTCATCAAATCGCGACGGGCGCTACGCGGTCTTTTTGGCAAATCCCGACGGTACGAATTTAGTTCGACTCACCAATAACCTAGCAGACGACAAATTCCCTGCGTGGTCTCCGAATGGTTTGTCCATTGCGTTTGAATCCAATCGAGATTGCACATGCCCTAATATCTTTGGTCCGTTTGAGATCTACCTGATGAACGCAGACGGTACAAATCAAACGAGACTCACAAACGATCCTTCTGTTGACGGAAATCCAAGTATTGGAGGAGTTGTAGTGTCGCCATCGCCCGCGCCATCACCATCGCCATCACCGTCAAATTCTTCCTCAAGCGCTGATAGCTCCTCAGTAGGCGGACAGTCAAGTGAATTTGAGGGGATAAAATCGAGCGAGTTTGACTATTCTGATTTTGTCGCAGGCATCGGTTTCAATCTTCCATCCATTAGTTTGCCAGATTTCAACAGTTTGCTTTTGGGCCTAGGAATTAAGTTCAATGGCTTTAGATACGTCGCCTCCGATGCAGATAAAACATTAGCGGAAATTAAGAAACGAGAGAAAGAAGCCGGCCTAACATTCACTGACTCTGCCGGAAACCTTACTCCTGAAGGATTTAGGAAGATGGTCTGGTACAAGAACGGGGCCGATTATCGCTTGCTCCATTTGCTAGAGGGGGGTGAAGGGAATTTGAAGCTGGGCGATTTAGGCGATAGTATTGCTGAAATTGAGGGACTTTTGATAACCCTAAATCTTCTGACTGATATTAATTTAGTGACTAAACCAACTGGTAATTTCTCTTTGCAAACGGAGTTAGCAATTCAAAACTTTCAAAGAGATTCTGGGTTAGCAATCACGGGAAAGCTTGACAGCGTCACTCTTTCAAGAATCTTGAGGGCAGCGAAGATTGAAATTCCAAGTTCTTCAAGATTGAAAGATCTCATTTTGGGGCGAGCAATACCAATTACAAAAGGTGATTCCGACAAGGAATCCGTCAGTGAAATCCAAAGCATCTTGATAATGTTGAATTACTTGAATGAACTAACCAAGGACTTTCCAACTGGAGTTTACTCTGACCGCACCCGGATAGCAGTCCAACGTTTGCAAAAAGAAGCTAATTTGTCTGGAACGGGTGATGAAATTGATGCCTCAACTCTTCGCACACTCATTAATTTTGCACTCGCGATGCCTAGAGCCAATCGCCTTAACAAAGCGTACGCGGTTTATCTTCTGAATCAGAAATGGGATACGCTCGACAAATGGGTATCAATCGTTTCAGCCAATGAGGGAGGATTTACAGACGTTAACGAAAACGACAACGGCAAACCTTCATTTGGAATTCTTCAGTTCCGTGCCGACAACGCGATTAGACTGTTTGATGCGTTCAAATTCGAAAACCCCAAATTATATGCAGAATTCTTTCCTACAAATCTGGATGAACAGGCAAGGAAATATGGAATGTGCCAACGGAATCTAACAGTTACTGAAGTCTCCGATGAGGATCGCATAACGATTTGCCAATTTAATTCTGTGTCTCGGATTCGGGAATTCCAACAAGTACAAGTTAAAGTTGCGCGCCTCTTGTTTATAGAAAATTTACAGCCGGTTTTGAATAGAATAGAGGACTCAGAGCAGATTAAGATTCCGCTACATTCTGATCGTTCAATTGTGTTACTGCAAGATGTTCTAAATCAACACGGCGCGACAAAGAGTTTTTTCGATAGTGCTGTTGAGAACATGAGAGGCAAGGATTTGGAACAGCTATTAAGCCAAGTTCCTGAATGTCGCTCTGACCCAATACCGAATGAATGCATTTTGTTACATGAAATAATCAACCAAACTGGATATCCTGAAAGACGGAATTGGATTCTGAATGACAACTCCTTGTTAACGTCATTCTCTTGGCAATCTCTTTGTCCAATCATAAATGAAGTTGAAGGATATAGCTTTCTTAATGACGGCGACAAAGCAAAAATCACAACAATTAAGAAAAATTCCCTTCTGCAATGCTCTAAATGATGGAAAGAGTTAGTTGAGTCGAAGTATGCATGAAACTTCTTGTTAGGGATTGGGTCTTGCTACTATTTCTCATTCGAGTTTGGCGCGTGTCTGAACTTGTACACAATAGTGCTGCTTCCTCCGTACTTGCACAGTTTGCGCGTTGGCATTTCCACGCGCTAACCGGTTTTTAGTTCATCAGGCATGTATCAGCCAGTAACGAGAAAACGAAAACCCCTCCGCTCTTGCAGAGGGGTTTTGCTATTTGCCATATGCTATCCGCTATTTTCCTCTTCCATTAACCGCCGGTCTAAATTTATATCCGTACACGATCAATCCATCGTCGCCGTACGCGCGCCATTTGCGCGTCACCATTTCAACGAGCTGACCGATTTTCAATTCAGCGAATTCGCAATCGGTCAGTTGCGCCTCCACCATTGGACCTTCGTCCAACTTGATCATCCCGACCGCGTACGGCAGATTCTCTTCGTGACCTTGCGGCGCTTGGCGCATGATCGTGAATGAAAATAATTCGCCGTGTCCCGAAAATTGATACGGCGAAAATTCCGTGCCGCGACAATTTTCGCACACCTCGCGCGGCGGAAAATATTTTGCGCCGCAAGTGTTACACTGATTTCCTTCCAGCCGATAACGCTGATCGCGCAACCGCCAATTACGCGCGAGTTCCATTCGATCACTGCTCCCAATTCAAATTTAACACGCCGCGCGCACGACTCTGATACATGCGAGTCCATCCGCGAACAAATGTCCCCAAAATAACGCGACGACGATGAACGCCATTCCCAAAACGAATAACACGAGCGGACTTGCTTCCAGCGCGAGAAACGTACTGATTTTTCCTTCGGCGCGCTGAAATCCGATCCGCGTCACCGCGAGCAAATTCGCGACGAGCGCGAGCGGCGCGCCGATAAAGAGCGATGCTTTGGCGATTGGCTCATTCCACGAAACGACTGCGTCGAATAAAAATGGCAAGCCGAAAAATTGTTTTAGAATTCCGCCGATGGTGCCAATCACCGCGGGCAACGCGATCAGCGCGCC
>JACQEA010000384.1 GCA_016200825.1 Chloroflexota bacterium
ACTCGCGAGCGCGACAAAAAGCGCAAGCGGCAAGAACCATGCGGGGAGAGGTAGGTTGGTTGTGAAGGTCAACAACAATTGCATCCCGTCAATCAACCCAGGCCGCAACGTCCAAAACGCGCGCTGAATTTTTTCAAGTTGCCCGGGCACATAGAGCAGCCACGGCACAAAAAGCAAAACGCTCACGACTTGCGCGGCGAAAAGTTTTGACAGCGCGCGCCACGCGCGTTGCCACACCAAAAAAATATCCGCGACGATCAGCGTGAGAATCGCGAGATTATGTGAGTATAGCGCGAGCGCGCCCGCAAGAATTAGAACGAACCAGAGCTGAATGTTCGATCGTCGCGCGTGATTCGGAAATTGTAATTCGTGAAACGCGTAAACATATCCCAACAGCGCGAGCGCAAGCAACGCGTACATGCGCAATTCTTGCGCGTGATAAATTTGAAACGGCGCGATAGCGGTAACGAGCGCGGCATTGCGCGCCGCGCGCGCGCTAAACATTTTGCGCGCCAGCGCATACACCAGCGCGACGATCAAGGTCGAAAGAATCACAGACAAAAAACGCAACGTGAACGTATCGTCGCCGAGGTTCAACCACACGCGCAACAAAAAATAGTACAGCGGCGGCATCGTATCCGCGGCGGTGCCGCTCGCAATGTGCGCCCAATCTTGGCGCGCCAAAAAAATGCTGAACGCGTCGTCGTACCAAATTTCGCGCGCGCCCAGCGCAACGAGTCGCAGCGCAAACGCCAAAAGCAAAATACCAAAGATTTCGATGAACGCGCGCGGCTTAATTTGCCGCAGACGATTTAGCATGTGTGGTTTCGGATTCCAAAAAATACGCGATCACGCCGAGCGCAACGAGATAGCCCACATAATTGTCTTGAAACACGCGATTGAAAAACGCGACGACAAACGTAAACGCCGCGCTCGCCGCGAGCAGCGCGCGCAAAGACGGACGCGCGCGCAGAGAACGCGCTAACCAGAGCAAAAGGGGGACTCCGAAAATAATTTCCAGCAGGACAAATGGAAACGGCGCGGTGTCGTTGGGAATTATGCCGAGCATCAGCAAAAATTGGCCCGCGCCATAACCTGCAATTGGAAAAGTCGCGGATGGATAAATCAGCGTATCGTCAATGAACGCGCGCGCGTCCCACAACAAGAATGGCGCGACGATCAACGCGAACGGAATAAAAAAAGGTAGAACCGCGCGGCGAAATAAATCGCGCCAGTTAGTTTGCGCGCGCGAGAAAAGCAAGTACGCAAAAAATAATGGAACGATAAACCACGCGGTTTGCTTGGTCGCGCACGCCAATCCTAACGCGAATGCCGCCGCCGTGATATGTCCGCGCTGTAAAAGTAAAAGCATCATCCCGATTGCAAACAGAATCAGCACATCATTGCGTCCTTGAATAAAAAAAGGCACGAACAACGGATTGAGTCCGACGGCGATGAGTATGCCAAGTTTTTTGTCCCACGCACTCGTGAGCAATGGAAGAATAAAAACGAACGCCAAGAAAAATAAAAGGTAAACGAGACGGATATCAAACCATCCTATCGTCGCTTGCAATCCCAAATAAAAAGGCAGCGCGAGCAAAAAAGTCATCGGCAAATAACCGTTGTGCTGCAATGCCAAGGTCGTCGCGCCCGAAAAATGCCACTGCCCCATCGGCGTGCGCGCATAATCAGCCCCGTACGGATTGATCCCCGCCAAAAAAAATTTCACCGCTTCTTCAGTTTGAATCGCGCCATCGTGGATGTGCTCGTACGGCACAGAGGCGCGGCGCAAAAAAATTTCCACCAGCGTCGGCGCGACGACAACCAGAAAAACGACGAACACGACGAGCGCGTAGCGCGCGAGATTGCGGCGCGATTCGTTGAGCGGCGCCGCGTTGAATTCAAGCGCGGCGAAGACGCCAACCGCCACAACAATCAACGCGCTATAGCCCGCGTAAAATTTATCGAGATAGGAAAAGGCGAGCAAGGCAAATAGGATCGCGTTCATTTTAGTTCATACAGCGCGTACGGTTCTTCGGCCGCGCGCGGAATCGCGCCGTTGACAATTTCAAGCGGCGCGCCAAAAATTTGCCGCGCGTGTTGCGCGAGAATTTTTTCCAACGCGCGCGCATCCTCCAGCGAGATCGGATCGTACTGCGACGTTAGAAGCAAATCCAAACCATTGCGATTCAACAAAATATGCGTATACCCCGACTCTTGCCACGCGCGCGCAATCGCGTCGGCCTCGCGCGTTTGCGCGAGTGTGTGCGGGAACGCGTCGAGAATTGAATCGGGTTGATGCGCGCGTTGTAAATAATACGCGCGCGGCTCCCACAGCAAAAGAATTTTTGCGTTTGCGCTCGTCT
>JACQEA010000361.1 GCA_016200825.1 Chloroflexota bacterium
CCAGCGCGATCAGTTCCGCGCGCGCATCCTCCACGCCGCTCCCAATCATTATGAGTGGTTTACGCGCTTCGCACAACAGTTGCGCCGCATGTTCAATCGCGCGCGGGTCGGGTTCCAGCGCGGGGTACGTGGACGGCGCATCCGCGAAAAAAATTTCCGATTCTTGCGCCAGCACATCGGTGGGAATTTCGAGCGCGACCGGTCGCGGGCGACCAGTATGGAGTTGAAAAAATGCTTCGTCCATCGCGCGTGGAATTTCGGAGGAATGCGAAATGTGCGCGCACCATTTCGTCAAGCCGCGCAGAATTGCGAATTGATCCGGGATTTCGTGAAGCAGTCCATAACCGCGGCCGATGTTCGCGGAAGGAATTTGTCCGGTGATGCAGAGCACGCGCGCGTTCGCGGCGTAAGCGGTGGCGAGCGCGGCGGTGGTGTTCAAGAAACCCGGTCCTGGCACTACCGCGTACGCGCCGACGCGTCCGGTTGATTTAGCGTAGCCCAGCGCCATATACGCCGCGCCTTGTTCGTGGCGCGGATGAATGACGCGCAGCGCGCCGCGCGTATCGTAGAGCGCGTTAAAGAGCGCGTCGTTTTGAATGCCCGGCAACGCGAACAACGTGTCCACGTTGTGACGCTTTAAAGATTCAACTAAAGTTTGTCCGCCGGTGAGGAGAGGCATTAGTTCATTTCTAAATTGGACACAGATAAACACAGATTAACACTGATTTCTTCTTTTCTTTATCTGTGTTTGTCAGTGTGCATCAGTGTCCTATTACAAGACAATCCACCGCTTTTACTCCGCATCCTTCATCTAGCACGACCAGCGGATTGATGTCTATCTCTTTCACCGCGCCGCGCAATTCTAAACACAGAATCGAAAATTTCATCAACGTATCCGCGAGCGCGTCAACATCCGCGCGCGTTTGTCCGCGCGCGCCGCGCAAAATCGCCGCGCCCTTCAGCGATTCAATCATCGCGCGCGCATCGTCGGAGGAGAGGGGCGGCACGCGCATCGCCACATCTTTCAACACCTCGACGAAAATTCCGCCGAGTCCCAAAATAATCGCGGGACCGAATTGCGCGTCGTGGGTCATCCCCACAATCATTTCGCGTCCGCCCGAAATCATTTCTTGCACCGATACGCCGCGCAAATCCGCGCGCGCGTTGTATTTGCGCGCGTGGTTCATAATGCGCGAGTACGCCGCGCGCGCCGCGCGCGCACTCGCGATATTCAGCGCGACACCGCCCGCTTCGGTTTTATGCGCGATGTCGGGCGAGACGATTTTCATTGCGATGGGAAAACCGATTTGTTTTGCCGCGCGCGCCGCGTCGTCCGCGTTCGTCGCGATTTTTTCTTTCGTCACGGGAATTTCGTACAGCGCGAGAATTTTTTTGCCTTCGGTTTCCGTCAGCGCGCGACCTTGAGCGGAAGAGAGAATTGAAAAGGCGTGGGACTTGCGTTTATCGTCCGGCGTCCGGTGTCCTCTGTCCGGTGGCAGGTGTCCAACGACATTGAACATTGGACTTTGGACTTTGGACTTGTCTCGTTTCTCCTGAAACTCTGCGTACTCCAACAACGCCTTGACCGCGCGCAAAGAATTATCGAAACTCATCAAGAACGGCACGCCGTCAAAATCTGAAACCGGCTCGATAATTTCCGCGACGTTGAGCGCTTTATCGCGGAACGTGCCCGCGTAACCCATTACCTTGACCCAGATTTTTTCGGGATATTGTTTCATCGCGTTCAATAATACTTTGCCGCCGGGAGTTGCGCCATCAATCCGCGCGTTCGCGCCGAGTTGATAGAGGATGATGTGAATGTTGGGATCCATTCCCAACGCTTCGAGCGCGGCTTTGTGAATGTGCTGATCGGTTACGCCGCCGGGTCCCGTGATGTCGAGCGGATTGGTGACCGTGATGTAATCGTACAACGTCGCGCGAATATGTTTGTAACTGGCGGCCGCGAATTGCGGAAATTGCAAACCGAGCGCGTCCGCTTCGTCCGCGATGATCGCGCTCGCGCCGCCGGAATTGGTGACCGCGCCGATGCCTTTGCCTTGCGGCATTTTGCGCGAATGCAAAATGCACATCGTCTCCAACATTTCGTTGAGCGAGTAGACGCGCGCGATGCCGAATTTTTTGCAGACCGCGTCGATAATCGCGTCCGAGCCGGCGAGCGCGCCCGTGTGCGCCAGCGCCATTTGTCTGCCCGCATCGGTGCGACCCGTTTTCAACAACACGATCGGTTTGCGTTTGTCCGCGCACAATTCCGCCGCGCGTAAAAATTTTTTGGGATTGCGAAACTGTTCGACGTACAATCCAATGACCTGCGTGTTTTCATCGTCCGCAAAAAACTCAAGGCAATCGCCGATCTCAACATCCGCTTCGTTTCCGGTGCTGACGACATGCGCGAGTCCGATGTAGCGATCAACGCACGCGCTGACCGTACTGATCGCGAGTCCACCGCTTTGCAATGCCATGGATAATCGTCCGGCGCGTTGAAGCGCGCGAGCGGACGCGGGCATACCGGGAAATTTGTGGACCGAACTCAGATTGCCAAAACAATTGGGTCCAACGATGCGAATGCCGGTCGCGTGCACAAAATCCGCGAGCCATTGGTGGCGTTGCGCGCCTTCGTCGCCGCCCATTTCTTCAAACCCGCTCGTGATAATGTTGACGCCCTTGACGCGTTTGATCGCGCATTGTTCGAGCGCGTCGGGAATTAATCGCGCGGGTACGGAAAGCATCGCGAGATCAACCGAATCTTCAATGTCGGTGAGGCGCGCGTAACATTTCAAGCCTTCGACTTCGGGATAATTCGGATTGATGGGATAAACGCGCGCGGGATTTTTGAACGCGATGAAATCTTTGAGGATCGTGTTGATGTAGGACCAATTCGGCGAGACGCCGAACATCGCGACGGATTGGGGATTGAGGAAGGGGAGGAGAGGGTTGTTCATCGAGTCCATCACGGGATATTGATGCGCGACAGCGCGCGGAAAAAAATTTACCGCAGAGATCGCAGAGAACGCAGAGTGATGTCATTCTGAGGAGCAAAGCGACGAAGAATCTTGTTATGCGTCTTTGAATCTAAATGGAATAACAAGATGCTTCGCTGCGCTCAGCATGACGATACATTTCTCCGCGCGCTCAGCGTACTCTGCGGTGAAACGAATATTCAGGTTGAGTTAGAAATAAGTTCGCCCAATCGTTTCCGCGATCATCGCGGGGCGGTCACTGCCTTCCACTTCCACACTCGCTTCGCTCGTCATCTGCACCCAGCGTTTGTTCGGATCTTCTTCCACCGCGATCAATTTGCGGCGCGCGCGAATTTTTTTC
>JACQEA010000394.1 GCA_016200825.1 Chloroflexota bacterium
ATTACGATGCCAACACTTGCAAAATATATTTTTGGGATGCACGATGGCGGCGGCGAACATTTGATGCTCAATGCCGGAAAACCCGGCTGGGTGATGATTACGCAAAAAGCCTCGGACTCGGGCGGCGATTTTTCGGGATACGCGAATGCCGGTCTTGGTGTGATCGTTCGCTTGAATTGGGGCTACGGGTCGGATGGAACGCTTCCGCCGTCGAATCAATACGACGCGTTCGCGCAACAATGCGCGAATTACGTCGCGCAATCGCGCGGCGCGAGCATTTGGATCATCGGCAACGAAACAAATTTACGCGGCGAACGGCCCGGTAATAGCGATTCTAATCCGGGCGAAGTCCTCACCCCGGATAAAATCGCGCAATGTTTTGCAAAATGCCGCGCCGCGATTCGCCGCACACCCGGTCACGAAAATGATTGGGTGTGTCAACCGCCGCCGGGTCCGTGGAATCCGGAAACGCAATATCCCGGCAACGGCGGCGATTGGGTAACCTATCTGCGCGATATTTTGAATGAATGTATCAAGCAAGGTCATCCGCCGGACGCGATCGCGTTGCATACGTACACGCACGGTTATGACGCGGGGTTGTGTTCCAGCGGTGAATTGATGGGACCGCCGTACACGAGTTATCATTATCATTTGCGCGCGTACCAAGATTTCATGAAAGTAATTCCCGCGTCGTTGCGCAATCGTCCGGTCTTGATCACGGAAACGCAACCCGCGGATCCCGGATGGTGGCAGAATCGCAACATCGGTTGGATTCAATCGGCGTACAAAGAAATCAATGATTGGAATTCAAATTCCGCGAATCAGGCGATTCAAGCGCTCGTACTTTTTCGGTGGGAACGCGGCGATGATCGCTGGAGCATTTCCGATAAAGGCGCGTTGCACGATGATTTTCGCGCGGCGGTGCAAGCCGAATATCTTGCGCCCGCGCCGCGCGCATTAGCGCCCGCGCAACCCGCGCAACCTAAACCATCGCAACCCGCGTCCGGCGGCGCGCCGGCGGCGCCCGCGAAACCAACTGTGCCTGCGCAAGCAAAAACGCAAACGGGTTGGTGTCCGTTCGCGAAAAAACGTCCGATCATCGAAAATAATTTTGATTTCGGACGCAATGGAAATAAAGTCAAAGCCGTCGTTCTGCACATCGCGGCTGGACCCATGTCCGCAGTTTTGCCAACGTTCAACGATGTGAATCGGCCCGCGTCCGCGCATTTTTGCGTTGGCAAAGATGGCGCGATCGAACAGTACGTTTCGATTGATGACACCGCGTACGGAAACGGTTTGCGCGCGAAAGATGGCAAATGGTTTACCGGCGGCGGTAGAGAAGTGAATCCGCCGTGGCAAGATATTGTCGCGGGATTAAATCCAAATTTGTACACCATCAGCATCGAACATGACGGACAACCGCAAGATAAATGGACACCGCAAATGTACGATGCGAACAATCGTTTGTTGCAATGGATTGCGAAACAAACCGGATTGAACTATGTCGTTCATCACACACTCATCGGCCATCATGAAATCAATCCGATTGATCGCCCCAATTGTCCGGGACCGAATGTCGAGTGGGATCGCATGGCGGCGGACGCGAATGGCGAGATGCGCGCGGACTCGGTGACTGAAATGATTCAGGCAACCGCGAATGAAGTGCCCGAGTTGCCGATCAATCTTGAATCCGCGCTGTACAAATTCGCGCAAACAAATAATCTCGGTTGTCCGCAATCGGACGAAATTGATTTTCAAGCCAGCGGCGCGGATTTTATCGCGCAAGTGTTTATGGGCGGAATCGTTTACGTGAAAAAAGGGGATTGGGGTAATTTGAAATGGGTGAAGAAACCGCAAGAGGGCGGCGCGGGCTCGGATGCCGCGAGCAGTGCCGCGCTCGACGCGACGAGTCAAGCGCAACTGTTACCGATCAATTCCAATTCAGGAATTTTCAAATTCGCGCAAGCGAACAATTTAGGTTGCCCGCAAAGCGACGAATTTGATTTTGTGGTGGATACGGATTACATCGGGCAAGTATACGCGAATGGATTTGTGTTCGCGAAAAAAAGTGACTCGGGCAATTTGCAGTGGGTCAAGAAAATGCAATAAGGAGAAAAAATGGGATTCAAACTACTCGGTCAACCAATGGTGGAAGAGCACGCCGAAAATATTATTCATCTTTTTGTGCGCGATATGAACGGCGCGCCGATGTCGAGCGCGCGCATCAAAATCTGGGCGGGACCCGCGCCCACAGGCTTACCGGCTTATTGGACGGATGATTCGTCGTTCCGAAATCCGGGCGCG
>JACQEA010000370.1 GCA_016200825.1 Chloroflexota bacterium
GACCGCTGTTCCATGGCGCGCGCGCGATTTATTTTTTGCGCTCGTCGCGATGCTGATCGGCATTGGCGCGTTGAACGTTTCCATCTTATTGCTCGATCGCGTTGGCGGCGGCGCGCTCAAAGAAAATCGCGACGCGCTCACATTCTTTTTGATCTTGCAAGAGGCGATCATTCTCGCGGCGGCATGGTTGTTCAGCGTCGCGCGCTATCGCGCGGCGTGGGCGCAACTGGGACTGCGTTCGTTCAATGCGCCGATGGGTTGCGCGTGGGCATTCGGATTATTAATCGCGTCGTACGCTTTGCGTTTTTGTTATCTCGCCGGAGCGTTCGCGTTCGGCGTGCGCTTGAACGCGCAGAGCGTCGTGAATGTGTTGAGCACGACCGGTGTTGGTTTGTGGCTGACGTTCATCGCCGCCGGAGTTGCCGCGCCGATTGCGGAAGAGATTTTCTTTCGCGGGTTTATGTACGGCGGTTTACGCGCGCACGTGGGAATTATTCCCGCGCTCTTGATCAGCGCGACGATATTTACCGCGTTGCATTTCACGCTCGAATTATTCATTCCCATTTTTATTTTAGGAATTTTTCTCGCGTGGCTGTACGAAAAGAGCGGCTCGCTGGTGCCCGGTATGTTGCTTCACTCTGCCAACAATAGCATCGCGATTCTCGCGCTCGTGATCGTGCAAGCAACGGGCACGCAAATAATTTTGAAGGGGTTGTAGAAAATTCTATGGAATCTAATCTCGAACATCCGCGCGAACAATCCGCCGCGCAAATCGGCGCGGTCGCGCCAGACTTTACACTGCCGGATGAAAATAATCGCGCGCACAATCTTGCGGCGGAATTGCGCGCGGGTAAGCCCATCATTTTGTTTTTTATGCGCGGCGAGTGGTGAACGTGGTGCAATTATCAACTGGTTCAGTTGATGGAACAGGCCGCGGAATTAACCGCGCGCGCTACGCTATGGGTCATCAATCCGCAAAGCGTTGCCGACACCGCGCGGTTCAAAGCCAAACGCGCCGCGCCGTTTGTTTTTCTCGCGGATGAAGATTTGGCGGTCATTCATCTGTACGGAATTTATCACACGGTTCACGACGAACACGGACCGATTCCCTACCCGACAACTATCGTCGTCAAACCCGATAGAACCATCGCATGGCGATTTCTCGGTCTCAAAGCGCGCGATCGGCCCGCCGTCCAAGCGTTGCTCGACGCGCTGAACGCGTTGTGAAAAAATTTCGCGCGGAATTATTTATCGCGCGCGCGCATTAATCGCGCATGAGGAATTTGTAAACTATTCGCAAACGGATATAATAGAGATGCGGCGGGGATGTGTCGAAATTGGCAGACGAGCATGGCTTAGGACCATGTGGGTTTACCCCCGTGAGAGTTCGAGTCTCTCCATCCCCACACTTCGAACTCAAATTTTTTTCGCAATTTTTTCTTGAGGCAAATTTGAACATCAAGACGGAACAAACGAACGACGCGAAAGCGATTGTCACGGTTGAAGTAGATGAAGAACGCGTTCAAGGCGCGATGCGTCTCGCCGCGCAACACGTTTCGCGCGCGCGACCGCTGGCGGGTTTTCGGCCCGGCAAAGCGCCGTACGAAATTGTCGAACGCACGTTTGGGAAAGACTATTTGCGCGAGCACGCGATTGACGATCTGGCGCAAGAAATTTACAAACAAATTTTGCGCGATGAAAAAATTCCCGCGTACGCCGCGGGTCAGCTCGAGATCGCGCAACCCGAGCCGCTGATTTTGCGTTACACCATTCCGACGCGACCCGTCGTCATGCTCGGCGATTATCGCGCGATTCATCTTCAGCCCCAACCGATTGCGGTGACTGAAGACGAAGTTACGAAAACGATTGATCAAATTCGGCGCGAACACGCGACGCTCGCGCCGGTGGAACGCGCGGTGCAAAGCGGCGATGTGTTGACGGTGAATCTCAAAGGCGGATTTCAAGACAAAGACCCGGTCGATAGTCAAGGTTTAGTCGTGACCGTAGATAAAGAGAGCAGTACGTTTCCGTGGGTGGATCAATTGATCGGCGCGATGTTGAACGAAACGCGCAACGTGGCGTACACGTATCCCGCGGACGATTTGCCGGATCTCGCGGGCAAGACCGCGTCGTACGCGGTGACGATTACCGAGCATAAAGAACAACAACTTCCGCCGCTGGACGATGATCTCGCGAAACTGGTTGGAAAATTTGAAACGCTCGCGCAACTGATGACGCAACTGCGCGCGGATTTGCGCGAGCAAAAGAAAAACGAAGAAGAAAATCGTTTTGCGGATCAAGTGATTGACGCGATCATCGCGCAATCGCAAATCGTTTTCCCGGAAATCATGTTGAACGATCAAATTGATCAAGAGATTTCGCGCGAACAACGTTTTGCCACGCAACTGGGGATGGCGTGGGACAAGTATCTGGAAATGACCGGCAAGTCCGGCGCCAAGTTGCGCGAAGAAATGAAACCGCGCGCGGAAAATAAAATCAAACGCCTGCTCACCGTTCTCGAATTAGTCAAAGCCGAAAATATCGAAGTGACGCGCGAAGAAGTGCTCGCGGAAATTGATCGGCAGGTGGCGTACGCAGTCGCCAACGGCGCGAAAGAACCGCAAGCGCGCAAGCAATTGAACAACGCCGCGACGCGGCGCGATCTGGAACTGAATTTGAAAATGCGGCTCGCGGTAGATCGCGTGACCGCGCGGGCAAAAGGCGAACCA
>JACQEA010000371.1 GCA_016200825.1 Chloroflexota bacterium
TCCTTCTTCCAAGCCAATAATGAACACGACCGGAAATTCCAACCCTTTCGCCGTGTGCAATGTCATCAACGTAGGCGCGTCCGCGCGTTCATCGTACGAATCAATGTCCGCGACGAGCGCGACCTCTTCCAAAAATTGTCCTAACGCAATTTCCGCGCTATCGCTGGAAAAAGATTTTGTGACGTTGCGCAGTTCCATCACGTTCGCCCAGCGATCTTCGCCTTCAGGTGTTCCATCGCGCGCGTAATGTTCGTACCCCGTCTTTTCCAAAATCAAATCGTAAAGTTCCATCAATTTGCGCGAGGATTGCGCGGCGCGTAGTTCGTCAATCAAATTAAGGAACGCGCGCAAGGATTTTGTGGAACGAGAGTCGAACGTTGGAACAGACGGAGGACGATGGACGGTGGACGAATCTGCTCCGTCCTCCGTCTTCGGTCCATCGTCCTCCGTCTGGATTTTCTTCAGCACCGCGTACGGCACTTGATCCAATCTCTGCGACCAATATTGCAAATCGTCAATTGTTTTTTTGCCGACGCCGCGCGCGGGCACATTGATGACGCGATAAAACGCGATGCTGTCGCCCGGATTGTACGCGAGTCGCAAGAACGCGAGCAAATCTTTGACTTCGCGGCGTTGATAAAAACGCGTCGCGCCAACGAGCCGATACGGCATCCCGCGCCGCACCAGCGCGTCCTCCAACACGCGCGATTGCGCGTTGGTGCGATAAAAAATCGCGATATCGCGCGGATGGTATAGACGTTCCGCCGGAGCGTCTCGACGCGTCAAGCGCACGATTTCATCCACGACGATTTGCGCCTCTTCTTCTTCGTTGTACGCTTCTACAACGCTAACTGGAATGCCCGGTGGATTTTCGGTCCACAGATTTTTTTCATGCCGCGCGGAATTTTTGCGAATGATAGATTGCGCGGCGTCGAGAATTGTTTTGGTCGAGCGATAATTTTGTTCCAGCAAGACGACGCGCGCGTTGGGAAAATCTTGGCGCAAGCGCATCACGTTGCGAAAATCCGCGCCGCGAAATTTGTAAATGCTTTGGTCTTCGTCGCCGACGCAAAATAAATTCTGCTGTTTGTCCGCCAGCAGTTTCATCAGCGCGTACTGCGCGATGTTGGTATCTTGAAATTCGTCCACGTGCAAGTACGCAAAACGATTTTGATACCGTTCTAAAATATCCGCGTTCTCCCGCCAGAGGCGCACAGTTTCCATGATCAGATCGTCAAAGTCCACCGCGTTATTTTCCGCGAGGCGCGCCTGAAATTTTTTGTACGCGCGCGCCACCGCTTCGTGCCAGTACGACGGCGGCACGTACGCGTCGGGTCCGATCAAATCGTTTTTGGCTTTGCCAATCGCGCCCAGCACCGCGCCCGGTCGATATTTTTTGTCGTCGAGATTCAACTCTTTGAGAATTTGTTTCATCAGCGCGGTTTGATCTTCGTCGTCGTAAATAATAAAACCTTTACCCAAGCCGATGCGCTCGCCGTCGCGGCGCAAAAAGCGCGCGCAGGTCGCGTGAAAGGTGCCAATCGTCAAATCTTGCACGCGCGCTTCGCCGACGAGCTGCACCAACCGCTCGCGCATTTCGCGCGCGGCTTTGTTGGTAAACGTCACCGCGAGAATATTGCGCGGCGAAATATTTTTCGCGTGGATCAAATACGCGACGCGATGCGTGAGGACGCGCGTCTTGCCGCTACCGGGACCCGCCAGCACCAGCACGGGACCGTTGACAAGTTGCACGGCGTTTTGTTGAACGGGATTGAGTTCGGAAAGAATATCCATAAAATCAGCCACAGAATCACAAGGAAAAAGTTAGCCACAAAATCACACAGAAAAAATGAGTAACCTTATTGGTACCTATCGCCAAGTTGCCGTGACAAAACAATTTTCAGATCATAATAAATTGCACGACATCAAACGGAAACAGATCGAAGAGATCATTCTTATTTTCTGTGACCGTCTGTGTGTTTCTGTGGCAAAACTATTTCGCTTGCAAAATAATTTGCGCGACCGGGCAAACGATCTGCAAATATGCTTGACACGCGCGATCGGGAGCGTCAACGCCGACGCCAAATTTTTTCAACGCGCGATCCAAATGACACAGCGGCAAGCCCATCACGTTCGCGTAACATCCATCCACGCGCGCCACGGGTGAAAAATCGCGATGTTGCACCGCGTACGCCGCGGCTTTGTCGAGCGGATCGTTCGTCGCGAGGTATGTTTCGATTTCCGCGTCGGAATAATCGCGCATCCACACGCGCGTCTCGGCAAGCTCGGAGATTTCCTTGCCGTTCCCGCGAATCGTCACGCCCGAAAAAACAGTATGCGCGGTGCCGCGCAACATGCGCAACATTCGACGCGCATCGTCGGCATCGCGCGGCTTGCCGAGAATTTCATTTTGAAATGAAACGGTCGTATCCGCCGCGACGACAATCGCGTCTGAGAAATTTTTCGCGGCGCGCGCGGCTTTGGCTTTCGCAAGTCGAGCGACGAGTTGCTGCGGCGATTCGTTGCGTTGTGGAGATTCATCAATGTCAACGGACACAATCTGAAAATTCAATCCGAGCAAACGAATTAATTCGCGGCGGCGCGGCGAGGTGGAGGCAAGCAACAACGTAGGTTCGTAAAAGTTTGGTTGGCGTGAGTGATTCATTGGAAAATCCAATGCTCTAGCAAGCCCGAATCCAATGGAATGTTTTATGAACATACGTTGACACGACGCGCATCATAGAGTATGGGAATGGGATTGTCAAGACGATTGCGACAGTGCTATAATCGAAAAAAGAAATGGAGGCACGTTGCGCTTTTCAAAACTAGGTGAATCACTGGCTCAATTGGAAAAAACTACAAAGCGTCTCGAAATGACCGCGACGCTCGCGCAATTGTTCAAGGACGCGAGCGCGGACGATATCGCGCCGATTATTTATTTGACGCAAGAACGCTTGGGTCCCGCGTTCGCGCCAATTGATTTTGGAATCGGCGACGCGCTTGCCGCGCAAGCATTGGCAAAAGCGACCGGCAAAGATATTGATGCGATCAAAAAACAATTCAAAACCAAAGGCGATTATGGAATCGTCGCGCAAAAATTGTTGACGAATAAAGGCAACACCTTGACGATCAAGCAAGTGTACGATCGCTTGATGGAAATCGCGACGACAAGCGGCGAAGGCACGGTGGAAAGGAAAACGGATTTGCTCGCGGATTTGTTGAAAAAACTTTCGGGCGAAGAAGCGCGCTATGTTTTGCGAATTCCGTTGGGGCAATTGCGTTTAGGCATCGGCGATCCAACCGTGATGGAAGGATTATCGTGGTCAGTCACGGGCGATAAAACTTTGCGCGCACCAATCGAGCGCGCGTACAATGTTTGTTGCGATCTCGGCGCGGTCGCGCGGATTTTCAAAAGCGATGGCGTTGCCGCGCTGGAAAAAATTCAAGTGAAGGTCGGCAATCCCGTGCGCATGGCGCTCGCGGAACGCGCAAAATCGTCTGAAGATATTGTGACGCGCCTCGGCAAATGCGCGATTGAACCCAAGTACGATGGACTGCGCGCGCAAATTCATAAGAACGGCGACGATGTTCGCATCTACTCGCGTAATCTCGAAGAGACGACCGCGATGTTTCCCGATATCGTCGAAGGCGTGCGCAAACAATTCAAAGCCAAGACGGCGATTCTGGAAGGCGAAGCGTTGGCGTACGATTCCGAAACGGGTGATTTTCTGCCGTTTCAAATTACGACGCAACGCAAACGCAAGTACGACATTGACGAGTTCAAAGAAAAATTACCGCTCAAACTGCTCGCGTTTGATTTACTCTACGCGGACGGCAAGGACGTGACGCGGCTCGGTTATAAAGAGCGACATGCGTTGCTCGAAAAATTTATCGTGAAAGGTGACACGCTCGAAGTAGCAGAGCAGGTGGTTACACAGGACGCAATCGCGATCGAAAAATTTTTCATGGAAAAAATCGAGCATGGGCTGGAAGGGATTATGGCGAAACGGCTCGACTCGACGTATCAAGCGGGCGCGCGCAATTTCAACTGGATCAAATTGAAACGCTCGTATCAAGGTCATCTCACGGATACGGTGGACGGCGTGATCGTCGGCTATATTCGCGGACGCGGGATGCGCGCGCGCTTTGGGATTGGTGCGTTGTTGGTCGCGGTGTACGACGACAAGGAAGATAAATTCGCGACGGTCACGAAAATCGGCACAGGATTTTCGGATGAAGAGTGGCCCAAACTGCGCGAGCTGTTGGACAAAATCGTAAAAGAAAAACAACCCGCGCGCGTCGACGCGTTGCTCGTACCAGATGTGTGGGTCGAACCGAAATATGTGATCGAGATGCAAGCGGATGAAATTACGCGCTCGACAATTCATACTGCAGGTAAAACCGACGACGAACTGGGGTACGCGCTGCGTTTTCCGCGCGTGATCGGATTTATTCGCGCGGACAAAAAGCCCGAGGACGCGACGACGGTGAAAGAGATTTTGAAAATGTTTGAAAAGCAGGGGAAGAGTGGGGAAGTGACGAATGAAGAATGACAAATGGTGAAAGATGAATGACAAATGATGAATGACAAATGACGAAGGACTGAGGACGAATGACGAAGGACGAAGGACGAATGACGAATGACGAATGACGAATGACCAATGACTACTGACTAATGACTCGTTCACATTTTGAATTGGTAATTTGTTATTGCGCGTGCTATAATTTTGCCGCGCCCCTGTAGCTCAAATGGACAGAGCAAGGCACTCCTAACGCCGAGGTTGTGGGTTCAAGTCCCGCCAGGGGCATTGGAAAATTCCAAATTCCAATTTCCAATTTCCAATTTCCAACTTCCAATTTCCAGTTTCCAACTTCTAACTTCTAATCTCCAATCTCTAACTTCCAACTTTTCGTTTGCTTCATTCGATTATTCGTGTTATATTCTCATTGAGGTCCGCTAGCTCAATTGGCAGAGCAACTGACTCTTGAGTCAGGAGCCCTTTGCAGCAATGCAGAGGTGAAAATCTGGCTATATGCTGGAAAGCCCTAAA
>JACQEA010000372.1 GCA_016200825.1 Chloroflexota bacterium
ATGTAGAATTGCCGCGCGTGATTGCGGGTGATCTGATCGCGATGCCGGTCGCGGGCGCGTATCATATTCCAATGAGCAGTAATTATAATTTGATTCCGCGTCCGGCGGTGATTGCGGTGCGCGACGGAAACGCGCGCGTGATTCGCCGCCGCGAAACGATTGAGGAAATGTTAGCCAGTGAAATGGATGAATAACAAGCCGGTCTTGCGGATGCAAAACGCGATTGTCATTCTGAGCAGATTCGCTGCGCTCGCTGTAAACTCCGCGCGACGAAGCAATCTTAAAGTTACACGGCGATTGCTTCGCGCCCTGCGGGCACTCGCAATGACGATTCTAGTTGTCGCCTGCACTCCCATTCCGATTCCAACTTCTGCAACTGCAACGCCGCAATCCACGCGCGCGCCGCTGACAACTCCCACGCCGAATTATGAAGGTGGCGCGATCACGATTGGCGCGCTCAACGCAGACGCAAACGAATTTATTCAAGCCGCGCTGTACGATTCTCTTTTGCAAATTGATCCGCAAAATGGATCGCTCGCGCCTGCGCTCGCGGAATCGTTTCAAATTTCCGATGACGCGCTTACGATCACTTTTCGTTTGCGCCCCAACATTAAATTTCACAACGGCGATGCGTTCACCGCCGACGATGTCGTCGCGACGATCAACGCGTTCAACGCGCCCGATTTTCGCGGCGTACCTGCCGCGGATTTTGGCACGCTGTCCAAAGCGAGCGCGCTCGATCCGCAAACCGTGCAACTTTTATTTCGCGAACCGTATTGCCCCGCGCTCACATACATCGGCGCGCTGAAAATCTATCCGCGCGCGATGATTGCCGCGTCAAACTTTCCGCGCCTCACCGACGCGCAACTGATCGGTACCGGTGCGTTGAAATTTATTGCGCGCGACGCAAATCAAATTGTATTCACGCGCAACCCAGAGTATTGGCGCGGCGCGCCGCACGTTCAAGATTGGACGCTGAAAATTTTTTCCGACGCGCGCGCGCTCCGCGCCGCGCTCGCGGAGAAACAAATCGACGCGGCGGCGATTGACGCGCGCGATCTCGCGGCGATCAAAAAAATCGCAAACACAAAAATTTTCGCGACTGACACGGCAGAAATCGCGATGCTCGTTTTCAACGCGGACACGCCCACGCTGAACGATGCGCGCGTGCGGCAAGCGCTCACGTTTGCGCTCAACAAAAATATTTTGGCGAGCGACCTCAACGATCAGGGACGAATTGTAGAAACGAGTGCGCTCGGAAATTTTTGGGCATCACCGCAGAATTTTTCGGTCACCGCGTTTGATCCGAACCGCGCGAAACAATTACTTGCGGACGCGGGTTGGCGCGATAACGGCGATGGAATTTTGCGCCGCGCGAACAAAACTTTTTCGCTCGATCTGTGGACGGAAGGCGACGATCCGATGCTTGAACCGCTCGCGTTTCGCGTGCGCGAACAACTCGCCGCGCTGGGAATCAAAGTGGAATTGCAATTGAGCGACCGCGCGGGTTGGATCACGCGCGCGTTCCAGCATCGGTTTGATTTATTGTTGCTCACGCGCCAGATTCCGCTCGATCCGGATCAGCATTGGTACTGGCAATCGGATCAGGCGAGCAAAAGCGATGGATTTAATTTTGGATCTTTTTCAAACCCGCGCGTCGATCAACTGTCCAAGCAATTGAATCGCGTGAGCGCGTGCGGTCCGCCCGCGCGCGCCGCGCTCTTTGTCGAAATTCAAAAACAATTGCAAAACGATCCGCCCGCCGCGTTCCTCATCGCGCCGCAAAAATATTTCGCGGCGAGTGCGCGCGTGTTGAACGTTGCGCCTAGTCCATTCAGCGGAGATTTTTGGAATCTGCGCGAATGGCGCGTGAAACCGTAAGGGAGCCGGGATTGACTATTATCGCAGTGATGAATTTTCCAATAACAACCGGAGCGAAAATGTCATGCTGAGCCCTTCACTGCGTTCAGGATAAACTCCGCGAAGCATCGCGTTGACTCGTTTGATTTCAAGGTGCATAACGAGATTCTTCGGTCGCGGAGTTTACGCTGAGCGAAGCGAATGTGCTCCCTCAGAATGACATTGCTTTTGAACAAAATGTGGTTTTTCTTCGCGCTCGTCGCCGCGCTGTTGACTTCCGTTCTGCCCATCATCAACAAACGCTTGTTGCAAGACACCGACGTTTCGATTGTCGCGTGGGGATTCAATGCGCTCTCGCTTCCTATTCTCGCGGTCGCAACATTTTTCCTCGCGCCCGTGTCGCAAGTCGACGCGCCGTTTTGGTTTGGCATCGCGGCATCGGGCATTTTGAATATGTTCGCGACCTTCATCTCAACGCTGGCATTAAGACTGAGCGATGCATCACTCGTCACGCCGTTTCTCACTTTCAATCCCATTTTCACTTTGCTGATTTGATTCATCGCGCTCGGCGAAGTTCCAACAGGAATGGGCGCGTTCGGAGTCGCGGTGATCGGAATGGGCGCGTATTTTTTCGCGTTGGAAGAAGCGAAAACAAACTTGCTCGCACCTCTGCGCGCGCTTGCCAAACAACGCGGCGTCGGGTTGGCGATCCTCGCGAGTTTTATTTGGGGGCTTACGCCGATTTTTGAAAAAATCGCGATTCAACATTCCGCGCCGCAAAATCCGCCGCTGGTCGCGTTTCTCACGACG
>JACQEA010000373.1 GCA_016200825.1 Chloroflexota bacterium
CCATTGCGGCGGCTGTTCGTAAACGATTTCGACGCCTAAAATTTTATCGGGCGAGACGCCCAGATTCTTGAGCGATTCTTCCACGCTCACATCGCGATTGGCTTTCGCCGACGTTGCCGTTTTGCCAATGTCTTTGTACGTAACGGTCAGCGTGTTGCCCACCGAAGAAATTTTCTTGACCAGACCATTCTGGACATCTAAGGCAACCGTGCTAACCGAAACCAGATTCGTCTTCTGCGGCGGTTGAAACACTTGGAAAAATAACGCGCCCACCGCGACCAGAATCAAAAGATAAATAAAACCGTTGCGCAACCATGGATTTGCAGTCATTCTCTTTCACCTTCTCAAGCCAGTCGTTTATCCGCGCTGGCAGTTTGTATTATACCAGAAATAAAGTAATCCGTAAAAAGCGCCCGTCTAAATCATCGTTCGCGATTCATCATTTCTTATCTTTGATTTGCCATTTGTAATTCGTCATTTGTTCTTCGTCCCTCGTCCCTCGTCCATCGTCCTTCGTCATTTCTCATTTGTAATTTGTCATTCGCGTCTCTGCCGTCTATAATCCCGGCGTGACCGATCGCGAAATTTTCGTTCACGTTGAAACTATCCACCGCGCGTTGACGCTGTCCGATCAATCGCCCGCGGCTCCCATTTTGATCGCGCTCAGCGGCTTGCCCGGCACCGGCAAATCATTTCTCGCGCGCCGCATCGCGCGAGAGATTCCGGCGATCATCGTCGAAAGTGATTTCGTTCGCAAAACTTTATTCTCTCACCCTACTTATACGAGCGCGGAGAGCGCATTGATTCATCTAGTCGCGCACGTTGTAATGGAACGCCTGCTCACGTCCGGACGCCGCGTCATTTACGATGCGACCAATCTCGCCGAAATACATCGCGCGCGTTTGCAGCAACTCGCGCGCAAAACGAAAAGTGAATTTCTGATCGTGCGGACCATCGCCCCGGATCACGTCGTCCGCGCGCGTTTGGAACGGCGCACCATCGCGCGCGAGCCATTCGATCTTTCCGACGCGGATTACAATGTCCACTTGATGTTAGCGAAAGAACTCGAACCCATTCGCGCGCCGCACTTGATTGTGGACACGAGCCAAGACCTCACCGCGCCGCTCGCGCAAATCACGCGCGCCCTCGCGATAAAATCCGCGCGCGGAATCTAGGGCGCTTTTTTTCGGGGCTGGCGCTTGGCGCGCGCGCGTTTCAATTGTTTTTCCTCTTCGCGCTTTTGCAATTCCAGGGCGCGGTTCAATTGCGCGCGCGTGATGATTCCCATTTCGATCATCACTTCGCCGATTCGCAGATCGCGCCCTTGCGCGGTATATTTCAATTGACCTTCCAAGCCGCGATCCAAATCTTCCAACGTGATCGCGCCCATATCAATCAGATATCCGCCCACAAATCCAATAATGCGGCGCAAACGTTCCGATTTGATCCACGCTTCATTGTTAGTGTCCACGCGATTATGCTCCTAAAAATTCGCGAATCTCGCGATTGACAATCGTCGGCACTTCTTCAAACGCGATGTGCCCCGCGCCCGGCACAATTTTTATCGCGGCGTTTTTCATCGCGCGCGCGAGGCGCGCACCGTGACGCGGCGGAACGACCGCATCTTTTTCCCCGATCAAAATCAACGTCGGCGCGGCAACCTGATGCACGCGCGCGGGCAAATCACTGCGCGACCAATTCGCGACGAGCGCGATCATCGCGTCGGTTGTGCCGCGCACGCGCGTGGGTTGCCGCCGCCATTCGGCGTACGCGGAATCAAAACGCGCGCGATCGCCCAACGCATGCGCGTACGAAAACTCGCGCATCGCTCGGCTCGTCAACGCAAATCCGACGAGCGCGCGCGGCATCAGCGGAATGCGCGCGGCCCAATTTAGCGCGGGCAAATAATTCAAGAGATACACCGCGGGATTGATCAACACCAACTTGCGGACGCGGTTCGGAAATCGTGTTGCCATTTCCAGCGCCACCGCGCCGCCCAGCGAGTGACCCACAATGTTCGCGCGCGCAATTTTGTGCGCGTCCATGAATTGGCGCAACGTGTCCGCAAAATATTCCAGCGAATAAATCGCGCGCGTCAGCCGCGACGAAAAACCAAAGCCAACTAAATCCACCGCCCATACGCGATGGGTGCGCGCTAAATCTGCTTGATTTTTTTCCCAATTGCGCGTCGAATCTAGCATCCCGTGAATCAAAATAATATCTTCACCCTTGTCGCCGCGCACCGTATAATGCATCCGCGCGCCGTCGGCGAGTGAAACAAAATCGCCGTCTTGCGCGTCGTGCGGCGCGAGCGTTTCCCATTTTTTGATCCGCCGCGCGCCGATGACTAACGCCAGCGCGCCTGCGCCTATCGCGAATAAAAATAAATTCAACATTTCCAACTCGCACAAGCCGAAACCAAATTGGTCACCCGCGAATCCACGCGAATCTTCACGAATTTTATTTTTCCATTTCGCGCAAATTCGCGAAGATTCGCGGGCA
>JACQEA010000026.1 GCA_016200825.1 Chloroflexota bacterium
ATTTTCGATAATCACATTGACGAGCGCGCCTTGCTCCGCGCCGTAGCGAACAATCTCGCCCGGGTTCGGCGCGTGGACGTGAACTTTAACTAGTGAATCGTCTCCAACGATCAACGCGTATTCGCCCATCGCGGAAATTTGCGCGCGAATCGCGTCCACGTCGAGTTGTTGTCCGCGAATATGAAATTGAATATCGTAACCCCAGCCCTCTGCGCGCGAAATCATTTCGAGATTGTGTGAGCCTTCGCCTTCCGCCAATGCGTCCATCGGCTCGCCGTTCAAATATTTCAGCGCGCCTTCGAGCACGACAAGCAATCCTTGTCCGCCCGCGTCCACAACACCCGCTTCTTTCAACACCGGTAAAAGCGTCGGCGTTTTTACAACTGCGGCGCGCGCCGCGTCAACGGTCTGCGCGAGTACGACGCGCAAATCATCCGATTGCGCGGCAGCGATGACGGACGCGTCAGCCGCTTCGCGCGCGACGGTTAGAATCGTGCCTTCCACCGGTTTGACCACGCCTTTGTACGCGGTCTTGGACGCTTCGATCATGCCGAGCGAAAAATCGCGCGCGGTGATTTGTTCTTTGCTTTCGATCGCGCGCGTAAAGCCGCGAATAATTTGCGACAAGATCACGCCCGAGTTCCCGCGCGCGCCCAACAGCGCGCCATGCGCGAGCGCCGCGCCAATTGCCGATGCGGAATGTTCCGGCGACGAGTTGACTTCTTTCATCGCGGCTTGCATCGTCATCAACATATTTGTTCCGGAATCGCCGTCGGGAACGGGAAAAACGTTGAGACTATTGATGTACGCGCAATGTCGTTCCAGCCACACGAGACTCGCGGCGAATAATTGTTTTAGTTCCTGACCGCCAATTGATTTCAATGGCGGCAATGCCAGAGTTTGTTCTTCGGACAATGAAGACTCCGTGTGAGAAAAAGCTAATGGCGAATTGCAAATGGCGAATGACGAATGACGAATTGAAAATTGCTATCAGCGATTCGCTATCTACCATCTCCGTCCATTTGCAATTTTTGCACGTGAACGTTTACTTGCGCGACCGGCAAGCCAACCGTTTTTTCAACCGAGTACTTGACGCGTTTCATAATTCCGTGCGCGACTTCGGAAATGCGCGTGCCGTATTGAATGACGACGTAGAGGTCAATGTAAATGAGATGATCAATCACCGCGACATCAATCCCGCGGCGATAATGCGCGCGCGGCACGAGTTCGGAAAAACGGTCCGCGAAATTTTTCTTTGCCATCCCAACCACGCCGTAACATTCCAGCACGGCTTGACCCGCGATGCTCGCAATCGCGTTCGGTGAAATTTCAATGCGCCCTAAATTTTTTTGTTCGCTCATATTTGCTTTCTAATTTGCTTGAATCTCAACTCTATGCTATGATGCCGCCGTCCTAATTTACGTTTTCTCGGAAGGGAGTTTTGATTCAATGGCACAACGATGCGATATTTGCGGCAAAGGTCCTCAATACGGACACGCGGTCAGCCACTCGAAACACGCGGTCAATCGCCGCTTTATGCCTAATTTGACCAAACGCAAACTGATGCACGACGGGCGGATGCAAAAAATAAAAATTTGCAACGATTGTTTGCGAACGAAAAACAAAGTTAAGTAATTAGGGCGTGAATGCAAAAAATTTTATTTCCACTGGTTTCGGTGAAAAATATTGTTGCTCAAACTCCCTTTAATCCCGCAAAAGGATTTTGCATCCACGTCCTAACAGAAAATCAAATCGGTCGGCAGGCAACTCTTGCCTGCCGATTTATTTTTTCGCGCGGACACTAGCGCGCAATTTTTTTATTCCCGCCGCGATATTTTTTGCCTCGAACACCGCCGAACCCGCAACCAAAACGTTTGCTCCCGCTTTCACCGCGCGCGGCGCGGTCTTGGTGTTAATTCCCCCATCCACTTCTAATTCGATTTTCAATCCGCGCGTATCAATCAGTTTGCGCGTCGCCGCGATTTTGCGCGGCATCGTTTCAATGAACGTTTGCCCGCCAAATCCGGGATTGACCGTCATCACCAATACCAAATCTATAAACGGCAAAATCTCTTCGAGCGCGCTGATCGGTGTCGCAGGATTGAGCGCGACGCCCGCGCGCGCGCCCAAATTTTTGATTTGCTCCACGACGCGATGCAAATGCGCGCACGCTTCTTGATGCACCGTGATAATATCCGCGCCCGCGCGCGCAAAATCGTCCACAAATTTTTCGGGCGATTCGATCATGAGATGCGCATCGAGCGGTAGTTTTGTAATGCGACGAATCGCCGCGACGACAACGGGACCCAGCGTGATGTTGGGGACAAAATGTCCATCCATCACATCTACGTGAATATAATCTGCGCCCGCGCGTTCCGCGGCTTTGACTTGCGCGCCCAATCGCGCGAAATCGGCGGAGAGAATGGAGGGTGCGAGTTTGATCATTTGAGAACAATCACGCTGTTACTTGCTCAGCGAATTGCTGAAAAACAAAATTCGTAATGTCTGCGCGCTCGCGCGCGTGTTCAATCGTAATCCCGATTAGATTTCCGTCTGCATCTACATCAATCAGAGTGTTCTCGTCCAGGTCCCTTGTTTCAGAAATCGAATTCTCTTTCAGCAACACGTAAACCGTATCCGTGTCAGCAAAGTATTGGACTTTCATTTTCTATCCGACTGAATTATTTCCTTGATTGGATGTGTAATCGCAAGTTCAATCCATTCGTCTTGGATCATGGCGCGATCAGGCCGGCTTTTTATTTCCTGAAAGTACTGAGTGAATTTCATTCTTGTTTCAGTATTTCAGGATTCGAACTCAACGATGGAATCAAATTCACATGACACAACATTCCCTTCACCATTTGCGCGAGCGCCCGCGCGTTCCGCTTCTTTGACTTGCGCGCCCAATCGCGCGAAATCGGCGGACAGAATGGAGGGTGCGAGTTTGATATTTGTAATCACGCTGCCACTGAAACGTAATCCGAGATTGCCTGTGGCTCAGGAATTGGCAAATCGTCTTCGATGAGTCCGCGAATGTGCGTCTCGATTGCTTCGCGCATATTTTGCTTTGCTTCATCTGCGGTGTCACCCGTTGCGATGCAACCCGGTAAATCAGGCGAGTACGCGGAATAATTCTTTTCTGCTTTTTCCAAGACGATAAGATAGCGCTGAGTCAATTCTTCCTCTCTTTCAACTGTGACTGCTTTAGAATGCTGTTCAGAGTTCCAGGAGCCAAGTCGTGACTTGGATTTCCGGCCACAGTTACGCGACCAGGTTTTGTCGGATGCTTGTATTGACGATGACTACCTTTGGTTGAGACTAGATACCATCCATCTTCTTCAATAAGTTTAAGAATGTCGCGGACTTTCATGTTGCCTCAGCATTCCACATCCCGCCGCGATCTCAATTCCTTTTTCCACGCGCAGAGTTGTCGGAATCCCCGCGTCTTGCAAAATTTTCTGGAACGATTTCACGCGCGCGTACGGCGAGCGGCGAAATTTCTCGGTCGCGGTTGGGTTCAATGGAATCAAATTCACGTGACACAACATTCCTTTCACCATTTGCGCGAGCGCACGCGCGTGTTCGAGCTGGTCGTTCACATTGTCCATCAGCGCGTATTCGAACGTCACGCGGCGATGTGTGCGCGCGCTGTACGCTTTGACCGCGCGCATCAAAGCTCTCAATGGATATTTTCGATTCAATGGCACGAGCACATTTCGCAATTCATCATCCGCCGCGTGAAGCGAAACCGCTAAATTGATTTGCGATTTTGCGCGCGCCATTTTTTCGATGCCGGGAATCTCGCCCGAAGTGGAAACCGTGATTCGCCGCGCGCTCAGCGCGAAGCGTTTGGGATCGCAGAGCGTTTCCAGCGCGCGCCACGTCACATCGAATTGCATAAATGGTTCGCCCATTCCCATTACGACGACATTTGTCAACGCGCCCGCGACTCGCGCGTAATGCAAAACTTGCGCGACAATTTCGCCGACTGTTAGGTTGCGGATGTATCCTGCTTGCCCGGTCGCGCAAAACGGACATTTGATTGGACAACCAACTTGCGTCGAGATGCAAACGGTTTTGCGTTTGTAGAGACGTATCGGCGACACGTTTCTACCGCGCGGCGCGTCATCGTACAACATCAAAACCGTTTCGATTGTTTCTCCATCCGCTAATCTCAACAGCGATTTGCGCGTTAAGCCATCGGCGGATTTTATTTCGTGGACGACGGTCGGATTGCTGATCTGCGCGTACGCTTTTAATCGCGCTCGTAATTCAACCGGCAGATTCGTCATCGCATCGAAATCGTTGACCCCTTCGCGATAAATCCAGCGCTCCACCTGCGCGACGCGATAATCGCGCTCGCCCTGCGCGCGAAAAAAATCGTGCATTTCGGATTTGGTAAGGTTCAAAAGATCAATTAAATCGCGTTCCACTTGTCACGTTTAATCTCTGCGTCTGCCCGTCAAATTCAACGCGATGAAAACATAGTAGAGCAACGTTGAAAGCGCTTGCGCCGCGGCGGCAACGTACGTGAGCGCCGCCGCGCGCAAGACCGCTTGCGCCGCGTCCACTTCACCCGCGCCGACCAGCGCGCTCGAACGAAGCATCGCGATCGCGCGCGTGCTCGCGTTGAATTCAACCGGCAACGTCGCGACGGCGAAAAAAAGACTCGCGGAAAAAAATAATATGCCGAGCCACACGAGTCCCGAAAAATTAATCACGATGCCGATGAAAAACAAAATGTAGCCGAGCCACGGCCCGATACTTGCCGGCGCGACGAGAAAAGCGCGCAATCGCATTGGCGCGTAGCCTTGCGAATCTTGGACCGCATGTCCAACTTCGTGCGCGACAATTCCCAGCGCGGCAACCGACGGCACTCGCGCGACGCTATCCGAAAGGTAAAGCGTTTTATCGCGCGGATCGTAGTGATCGGTAAGTTTACCTTCGGCCGCGCGCACGGCGAGATTCAAACCATTGGCGCGCAGTAAAAACGCGGCGACTTGTTCGCCAGTGAGATTTTTCGCATTGCGCGTTTTTTCATATTTGTCGTACGTGGAAGAAACGAGCCATTGCGCCACGAGCGCAAAGATCATTGCGGGCGCGGCGAAGACGAGATAAAGCGGATCGAAATAGAAACCAAACATTTTGTTCAACCTCCTTAGAACATCTATCAAAATGAAAATGAGGGGTTGCTGTCATTCTGAGCGGAGCGAAGAATCTTGTTTTTCCAATAAGAATCTTGGTCACTATTGAAACTACAAGACGCTTCGCCATCGCTCAGCGTGACGATGTGACTCATTTTGTTAGACGCTCTTACGTGGATCAAGTATACTCAAGCGCAAAGGGCAAGTCAATAGCAGAGGCGAAAATAGAAACGCAAATAAGAAATTTACGGTGGGGTTTGCCACGCGCGCGTGAGCGCGCGAATATCCTCAAAAACAAAATCGGGCTGGACGCGCGCGTGCGAAAGAATTTCGCGCGTGGTGACGCCCGACAAAACTAGAATCGAATTCAATTCCGCGCGTTGCGCGCCCTCGATATCTGTATCGAGCCGATCACCGAGCATCGCGACAAATTCGCGCGGCGTTTGCAATTGCTCAACCGCGAGGTCGAACATGGCGCGCTCGGGTTTACCAATCACAATCGGCGCAACGTCGGTCGCGGATTTGATCGCGTCGAGCATTGCGCCCGCGCCGGGCGCGAGTCCATCCTCGCTCGGAAAAGTTTTATCGGCATTTGTCCCGATAAATTTCGCGCCATTGCGAATTTCGCGCATTGCGCGCGCGAGTTTTGTGTACGTAAATTGCAAGTCGAGTCCCGCGACAACGACATCGGCATTTTCTTCCACAAGCTGAAATCCCGCGCGGGTGAGCGCATCGGCAATTCCTGCGCCGCCAACGAGAAAAACGCGCGCGCCGCGCGAGACGAGGCGCGGCAAATATCGCGCCGTCGCTTCGGCCGATGTTAGAATCTCGCTTTCAGTCACGCGGGCGTTCTCGCGCGCGAGTCGCGCGACAATATCGGACGCGGGGCGCGCGGAATTATTGCTGGCGATCACAAATTTTATCGCGCGCGCGCGGAGCAATTGAAAAAATTCCGCGATGCCCGGTTGGGTGCGCGTGCCATTCCACAACACGCCGTCAATATCAATGATCAGCGCGCGGATCTCTTGCAACGACAGACTCATCAATAATATGCGGACAAGACGCGGAGGACAATCGTCTGTAAAACTTGGAGGATGATAATCGCGATGATGGGCGTGATGTCCATCATTCCGCCGACGGGAGGAATGAATCGGCGCAACGGCGCGAGGATTGGTTCGGTGATTTGGTTGATAATATTTACAATTGGATTCAGCGGATCAATCGGTAACCACGAAAGAATTGCGCGCGCGATGATCGCGAGAATCAACGCGTTGAAAAGCAAATCGAAAAAATTTACGAGGAAAAATCCCACTGGCTTACTCCTTCTGTTTTTTCTCCCGCGAATTTGCGCGAATCTCCACGAAAAAAAATTAGGAGTGGCTAATCGCGCAGAGATCAAATTCTTGCGACGGGATCAAGTACCGCTGTCATGCTGAGTAGATTCGCTTCGCTCACTATAAACTCCGCGAAGCATCTCGTTGACTCGCTTGATTTCATAATGCATAACGAGATTCTTCGCTCCCTTCGGTCGCTCAGAATGACATTGTAACCTTTCTTTTTTTTGCAGGAATAAATATCTCTTTGAGTTTAGCCAGTCCCAAAAATTTAGCGCAGATTCGAAAAGATTCGCGGGCAACCCATTAGGTTCTCTCCCCAAAAATTGCGCGCCCAATGCGGAGCATCGTCGCGCCTTCCGCGATTGCCGCTTCAAAGTCGTCCGTCATGCCCATCGAAAGATGTTGCCATGCGCAGTGCGGAAATTTTTCGCGCAGTTCGTCGCGCAGTTCGCGCAACGCGCGAAAGTACGGGCGCGCGTCGGGAGGTTGCGCGACAATGGGCGCGATCGTCATCAAGCCTTGCGCGTCAAGATTTTGACAATTCAAAATTTCCTTGACTGCCGCAAAAAAATCTGCGCGCGGCTCGGGCGCAAAACCCGATTTGCTTTGCTCGCCCGATATGTTGACCTCTAATAAAATCGCGATGCGTTTGTTCGCCGCGAGGCGTTGATTTATTTTTTGCGCGAGCGCAACGCTATCTACCGAATGAATTACATCGAACAATTCAACCGCGTCGCGCGTTTTGCGGCGCTGCAAATGCCCCACAAGGTGCCACGTAATCGCTGCGCTGGGATTTTGATTTTTTACTTTTTGGATTTTCGCTTGCGCTTCTTCGACGCGATTCTCGCCGAAATGGCGCACGCCTAATTCATACGCCGCGATAATATTTTCCGCGCTGAATGTCTTACTGACCGCGACGAGTGTAATTCCATTTGGGTCCCGCCGCACACTTTCTGCCGCCGCGTGGATGCGCGCTTGAACGGCGCGGAGATTTTTTTCCAGATCATTCATTCAATTTCAAAAATCTGAACGGGATGTTGCGACGCGAGAATTATACCATAAAAGCAAGCGAGGACACAGAAAGAACCGAGAAAAAAATCTCGATGCTCTCTGCGTCCTCGCGAGTTGGAAATTATTATATTAACCCAAGATGCTACCACGTCATTGCGAGGAGCGAACTTAGCGACGAAGCAATCTCCGGATTCCAATTAGGGGATTGCTTCGCTCCGCTCGCAATGACGTAATCTCTCAAGTACTCAAGGCCGCAACTTAAATTACATTACGCGCGCGCGAGGGTCCAGGTATTGGCGCGCACATCTTGCAACAAATCAAACGCGCCTTCGCGGCACCGCACGCGAAAACACAAACGCGGCGTGCGACGCGCAATTGTCCAACATCGTTCGACCGCCTGCACGTCGTAGCGTTTGCCGTGCCAACGGAATGTTTTTGGAAAATAGCCGAAGCGTTTTTCTTGCATCTCGACCGATTCTTCGCGCCGAGTGCGTGAACGCGTCCAAAGTTTCATTTTACTCCTCCCCGATAATTTTGAATTGACGCGCGGGTTGTATTTCATCATTCAAATGCGGCGGAATGAAATAGGGCGCGGGATTTTGCGCGTACGGCTGTTGCGGCGGCGCGATCATCACGATGGGCGGCTGATAAGGATAACGCGCGCGCGGTTCATCGTTCCGTTCAATTTGTGTGCGCCCCCAATTTTGTTTCAACGCGATGACGAGCGCGAGACACGCGGGAATGCTCGCGCTGATGCCGCACGCCGCGCCAACCAGCACCGCCATCGAATCATTCGACAACCGATTGCCGACGACGACGGCAAGCGCGATCGCAAATATTCCTCCGAGGATGACGATTGCTTTTGATAAACCAATTTGCGCGCGTTCATTTGATTCGACGGAGTATTCCATTCCAACCTCCATTTGATTTTTCGTTGCGCGTTGGCGCGAGATCATCGGCGCTCAAGTGCGCCGCTTGAAAACGAATGACTTGGCCGCCCGCGATCAAAAGAAAATCACCGCGCCCCGCCAGTTTTTCCGCACCCGATCCTGAAATACCGGAGGCGACGCGCGCATCTTCCGCGCTCGCGACGCGACCGACAATGCGAACTGGAAAATTTGCTTTCATTAATGAGCCAACCGCGCGCGCGGTTGGTTTTTGCGCGCACGCAATCACGGAAATACCGGCGCTGCGCCCGCGTTGCACGAGCCGCGTTAATAATTCTTCGACTGGCGCGCCGCCGGTTTGCAAAATATCTGCCAGTTCGTCAATTCCAATGACGATGCGCGGGCGCGTGATCTGTTCCCGATCGCGGCGTTCCATTTCGGAAACCAGATAGTCAAGCCGAAGAATTATTTCCGCGGGATCGGCGACGATGTTGAACAAAAGATGCGCCGCGTCCGCGAACGGCGCGAGGCCGTGAAATTTTGGATCAAATAAAGCCAGTTGCACATCGCGCGCTTTTTGATGTTGAACGAACGACGCGATGATCGCGCGCAGCAATTCAGTTTTTCCGCTGCCCGTTGTGCCAGCGATCAAACAGTGCGCGACATCCGGCGATGACATTCGCAATAGTAATGGCACACCTTCCGCATCCAAACCCAA
>JACQEA010000374.1 GCA_016200825.1 Chloroflexota bacterium
GAGCAATTGCTCTACCCGCTCGACCAAACTCGCGTCGCTTATTTTTTGCAATACTGCGAACCGCGTCGCGCAGACCAAGCCAATTCCTACCGCTTCGCCATGACGCAATTGAAAATCAGAAACGATTTCCAGCGCGTGCGCGAACGTGTGCCCCAAATTTAATTTCATCCGTTCGCCGCGTTCAAACGGATCGCGCGCAACGATTTCCACCTTGACTCGCAGCGCGCGCTCAATCCATCGGCCATCATCTATCGTCCATCTTCGTTCGTCCACCGTCCACCGTCCATCGTCTTTCGTCCATCGTCGCTCCTCCAACCAATCAAACAACTTTGCGTCTCCAACAATCGCGTGCTTCACCACTTCTGCCATTCCGCATCGCCATTCAACCTCGGGCAATGTATTCAACGTTGCAATATCCGCGATGATCGCGCGCGGCGGATAAAACGCGCCGATCAAATTTTTTCCGCGCGGATGATCCACGCCGACTTTCCCGCCAATGCTCGCGTCCACCATCGCGAGGAGCGTCGTCGAAATTTGAATGAACGGCACGCCGCGCAAAATGGTCGCCGCGCAAAAACCCGCAACATCACCGATCACGCCGCCACCTAACGCGAAAATAATCGAGCCGCGATCAATTCGCGCGTCGATCAATTGGTCGTACACCGCGCGCATAGTCTCCAGCGTTTTGAATTTTTCTCCATCGGGAATCTCAATCACGCGCGCCTCGAAATTTTTTCGCGCGAGCGCGTCCACAACGCGCGCCGCGTACCGCGCGCCGACAGTTGGATTTGTGACAATCGCGCATCGCCGCGAAAATTTTCCGCCCAGCGACGCGACGATGTCGCCAACGTAATTCAACAATTCTGCGCCAACATAAATTCCGTACGAACCATTCGGCGCGGTCACGCGCAAGCGCGGCTCAAGCTTTTGCATTGGTCACTCGTTGATACAGCGCGATCACTTGATCGGCAACCTGCTCAATTGTTTTATCATTTGTGTCCACGCGCCACTCCATCTGCGCGTACGCATCGCGGCGTTCGTGCAACAACTCGAGCACGCGTTCACGCAACGCGCCGCGCGCTAACAATGGACGCTTGTCGCCGCCGCGCAATCGCGCCACAATTTCATCTACACTCGCCTCCAAGCAAATCACGACGGCGTCCACAAAACACGCGCGATTCTCCGTGCGCACGAGCGCGCCGCCGCCCGTAGCGATCACTAAATTTTCCCGCGCGCCTAACTCGCGGCACAATTCCGTTTCGCGCGCGCGAAAATATTTTTCGTCCTTTGCCGCGAAAATTTCCGCAATCGAAATTCCCTCGCGCGCTTCCATCGCCGCGTCCATATCCACAAACTCGCGCGCCAATTTCTGCGCGACAATTTTCCCAACCGAACTTTTTCCCGTGCCCATAAACCCAGTCAGAACAATTGACGCGTGACGAGTGACGGGTGACGGGTGACGAGAGAATCGTGGCGAGTCAATCATTTTTTCATTTGTCATTTTTCATTCGTCCTTTGTCTTCCGTCCGTCGTCCATCGTCCTTTGTCCTTCGTCATTCGTCCTTCGTCATTCTTCATTTGTCATTTCTCATTTGTTCATTCGCTCATTCTCTCTTTCATTTCTTCCATCGAATCTCCGCCAAACTTTTCCATCCATGCCTCTGCCAACACCCACGCGACCATCGCTTCGCCGATCACACACGCGCGCGGGACATGACAAAAATCGGAACGCTGATACACCGCAAGCGCGGGTTCTCTTTTCGCGACATCAACCGATTGCAACGGAGTCATCGTCGTCGAAACGGGTTTCAATGCCGCGCGCACGACAATCGGCATTCCGTTCGTCACGCCGCCCTCCAATCCTCCCGCGCGATTCGTCCGCCGCGTGAATTTTATTTTGTCATTCGTCATTTTCCGTTCGTCATTTGTCATTTGCGTTTTGGCATTTGTCATTTTCAATTTGTCATTCAAAAAAATTTCATCCTGCACTCTCGTTCCCACCTCGCGCGCGTTCGCAAACGCAGTTCCAATTTCCACGCCCTTGACCGACGGAATACTCATCACCGCGTGCGCGAATCGTCCATCCAATTTGCGATCCCACTGCGCGTACGATCCCAAACCGATCGGCACATTCAGCGCGATCACTTCGATCACGCCGCCCACCGAATCTTTATCGCGCATCACCTGCTCGATCCGCGCGCGAATTTTTTCCGCGCTCGCCGCGTCCGCAACCATCACATCCGATTTCTGCGCGCGCGCGAATAGCTCAGGGTACGGCGCATCAGGAATCTCCGCGCGCACGCCGCCGATTTCTAAAACGTGACTCCCAATTTCAATTTCAAATTCCGCGAGCAGAATTCGCGCCAACGCGCCGCATGCGACGCGCATCGCGGTTTCGCGCGCGCTCGCGCGTTCCGCGACGAGGCGCAGGTCAGCGAGCAGATTGTATTTGATCGCGCCCGCGAGATCGGCGTGACCGGGACGCGGAATCGTTTGCGGCGGCACAATTTTGTTTTTCCAATTTTCGTAATCGCGGTTCGCAATCTTGAACGCCACGGGCGCGCCAATTGTTTGGTTGTTGATGACGCCGCCCAAAATTTCCACGCGATCATTTTCGATGCGCATGCGCGCGGAACGTCCCACGCCGATCTGCCGCCGCGCCAAATCGCGATTGATGAGTTCGCAATCAATCGTCAATCCCGCGGGCATGCCTTCGACAATTCCAACTAGCGCGGGTCCGTGCGATTCACCTGCAGTGAGAAAGCGTAGCATTTTCCACTCCAGAATAATTTTCACCGCCAAAGCTTGTCCTGAACGAAGTGAATGGAACGCAAAGAACACAAAGAACTGTCATTCTGAGAAGCACATTCGCGTTGCTCAGTGTAAACTCCACGACGAAGAATCTTGTTATTGGAATTTAAATTTAGTTGTCGCAACAAGATGCTTCGCGGAGTTTATAGTGAGCGAAGCGAATCTACTCAGCATGACAACAAAACCTTGGCGTTCTTGGCGTCCCGTTCGCTTCGCTCAGGGCATGCTTTGCGGTTAGATTTTTTGTTTCAAACTATTGCCGCGCGCATCATCACATCCAGCGGCGCGTTTTTATTCGTCCACAATTCAAACGCGCGCGCGCCTTGATACACTAACATTTCCAATCCGCCGATTGTGCGCGCGCCCGCGCGTTCGGATTGCGCGATCAGGCGCGTGCGCGCGGGACGATACACCAAATCAAACACAACCGCATCGCGCGGAATCGCGATTTCACGCGGCAGCGGCGAATCCTCGACCAGCGGAAACATTCCCACCGACGTTGCATTCACAATGAGATTTGAGTTTTCAATTTCGTTCCACGCGCCAACGACCAACGGCAATTTCAACGCGCGAAAATCGTCAACCAATTTTTCCGCGCGTTCTCGCGTTCGATTCATAATCGCGATGCGCGCGGCATCGCGCAATGCAAACGCGACCGCGCGCGCCGCGCC
>JACQEA010000375.1 GCA_016200825.1 Chloroflexota bacterium
CCAACCAATCCATCTCTGGCATTGCCAAATCCATCACGACGACATCGGGTTTTAGTTCGCGCGTCAATTGCACCGCTTCGCGTCCATCGCTCGCTTCGCCGATGACTTTGATATCCGGCTCGGCTTGCAACAATGAGCGAATGCCTTGGCGCACAATCGTATGATCGTCCGCGATCACCACGCGAATTGGTTCGATCATTTTTCTTTCCACGGTACTTCGACCATCACGCGCGTCCCTTTGCCTAAACGCGAATCAATCGTGACCGTTCCGCCGACGAGCGCGGCGCGTTCACGCATTCCTAAAAGTCCCAGCCCGCGCCAATTGTCTTTCAATTTGAACGCGTCCTCCGCGTCAAAACCAATTCCGTCATCTTCCACTTGAACATGCAGTGTTCCGTTCTTCTGGTTCAAGCGAATATTCACATGCGCGGCGCGCGCATATTTTGCCGCGTTGCTTACCGTTTCTTGCACGATCCGAAAAAGTGTCGTCTCGATAATCGCGGGCAATCGCTTTTTCAATCCAATCGCTTCCACGCTCACGCGCGTTCCGAGCGATTCCAAACGATTTTCCGCGTACCGACGAATTGCCGGCACCAGACCCAAATCGTCCAAGACCGACGGACGCAATTCCAAAATCAGTTGGCTCAGCTCTTTCAACGTTTGCGTCGTCAACATTTCCGTTTCCTTCAATTGTGTTTTGAGATGCGCGAATTCTTCCGGCAGATGGCGTTCCGCGCTTTGCAAACCAATCGTTAGCGCGGTGAGCGTTTGTCCAACCTCGTCGTGCAATTCGCGCGCGATGCGCTTGCGCTCTGCTTCCTGCGCTTGAATTACTTTTTCGAGCAAGTGCGCGCGCATTTCTTCTTTGCGCGCGAGTTCGGCGTACAGGCGCGCGTTCTCAATCGCCGCGGCGGCTTGATCCGCGAACGCTTGCAAGACCGGCACGTCGCTTTCCGCGAACGCATTCTCAAAAGAAAAACTATACGTCATCAACGCGCCCACGCGAATCCCTTTCGAAATGAGCGGCGCGCCCAGCGCGCTCTGCACATCGCGCTGTTCCACCGCGTTGGAAAAATAAGCGCGGCTCTCGGCAGAAAAATCATTTTGAATCGCGCGCACGTGCGCGGCAGTTTTCAACAGCATCGGCGTGGCGGTTTGAAACACTTTGCCCGCGATCGCTTCGCCCACGCGGAAACGCAACTGCCGCGCCGCGTCCGCGTCCAACCCGTACGACGAGCGCACGATCAAGAGTTGCGATTCGTTTTCGTACAGAAAAAGCGCGATGCCTTGCACGGCGGGCAAAACGCCGCGCGCTTCGTGAATCAAAATGTCGAACAACGGATCCAGATCGAGCGTAGATGAAAGCGCGTGCGAAGACGCGACGAGCGCGCGCAATTCGCGCGTACGTTGCTCGACGCGCGCTTCTAATTCGCGATTCCAGCGCGCGATTTCGGCTTGCGATTCTTTCAGCCGCGCGCGCATTTCGGCAAACGTGCGCGCGAGCGCGCCCACTTCGCCTTCGCCCCCTTCGGCGAGCGGATGATCCAGATTCCCGCGCGCAATTTCATTCGCCGCGTGAATGAGCACGTTGACCGGTTTGACCACGCGGCGCGTGGTGAGAAACGCGAGCGCGAGTCCGCCGCTGATCGTCAGAATCGCAAGCAAGATGAATTGCGTTTGCATTCGCCGCGGCAATTCAAATGCTTCGTCTGCGCTTTGTTCGATGACCACATAGTACGGCGCGCGCGTCATCGGCGCAAACGCGATCACATGCTCGCCGCGCGGCGTCGGATGCACATTCGTGCCGGTCGCATTCACGCGCGCGGAGGCTTCGATCAAATGCCAATGTGGACTTACGGTGAGTGGTTGGTTCTCGCTGTCACTGTAAACCGTCGCGCCAATTTCATTGAGCAGTTCGATGTGATATTTTTCTAATTCGATTGCAACGAGCGGCGTAATTTGTGTGGCGATAAAGAGGTCGGTTTGCGCGCGGCGCGCGTTATCGAGTGTGAGCGAGGGGAGAAAAAGTTTTTCGGGCGCGTCGCGTTCGCTTTGCGCGAGGCGTTCGTCTATTGCGCGCGCGAGTGATCGCGCGACGGCAACGCGTTCTTGAAAAACGAGGTTGCTGGCCTGCTGTACAGTTTGGAGCGCGACGATTCCGTAAATCATCAAGAACGCGGCGAGACCGGCCGTGACATACAACATGATGCGCCACTGCAAACCAATTCGCCGGTAACGCGCCCACCCTGTGCGCCAGATCGCGTTTACCATTTTCAGATTTTCGATGCGGGATTGTCGCGCGCGCGCCCAGCGCGTTGCGGTTGAAACAAATCAGCGGATGGCGCGAGAGGGGATTCTATCGGCGCGCCCTAAATTTTTCTTCGCGCTCACTTTCGATATGAAATTGAAATTGGCGCGTTCGCCTCATTGGAATAAATCAATGAATATTGTTAGCGTCCTCTGTTTTTCCATTGCGCCAATATCAAAATCCAATTCCCACTCGCCGGGCATTGCAAAAGGCAAGTTGATTGCATAATGTCCGTCACCCAATCGCTCCGCCACTTGGCGAAACGTACCGTGATCCATGTAACGCATTCGACCGGTCACCAGAATGCGCGTGGAATCAATCGGTTGTTGCGCGGTGGCTTGATACAAAAACAATTCGGCCGTGCGCGTATAGCGTTCATCGCCCGGTTGAATTTCTAACTTGGCTTGCAAGTCGCCTGCAATCGGAATCTCATTTTGAAAATTGAAAGGTTGCGGCATCCCGCCGATAACCAGTTGCAAATTATCCGGTGCAATGATCGCGCGCGCAGTGGTCGCGGAATTTGTCGGGATCGTCACGGGAATCGGCGCGGGCGAATTCGCTCTGCCTTGCTCTGATATCCAAATCATTCCGATTCCCGCGATTAACGTTACAAAAAAATAACTGATGCGCTCAATCATTGTTGACCTCTCTTTACGCCGCGCTCAACTCAACGGCAACATCTTGAACAACCAGCCGCTGACCACGTGAAAGTTTCCGGTGATCATGGTGAGACCAAAGAACAACATCACGATGCTCGACACGAGACCAATCGTGGGTGTGAATCGTTGCAGTTTTTGCGCGATGGGTAACACCCACGACAAACTAAACGCGGCGAGCAAAAACGGAATCGCGAGTCCGAGCGAAAACAAAAACATCGCGAGTCCGCCTAACAATGCGGAACCGAGCAAGCCGGTGTACACCAACAACACACCGAGAATCGCGCCGCCAAAACACGCGAGACAACCCGTTGCAATCGCAAACCCGCTAACAAACGTTTCGATAAAAGGCAAGCGCGAACTTTTTTGCACCGCCGCCGGCATCGGCATTTTGCAAACGATGGGCGCGCGCGCGCGATACGCGACCAGTCCCGCCATCACGATCATTACAAACCCCGCGCCAATCGCGATTGGTCCGGTCGGCGTGAGCAAACCACTCGCGGCGAGTGCTTGACCCATTCCGCCCATCAATGCGCCGCCGAAAGTATACGGAATTGTAAAACCAAGCACGAATAAAAACGCGGTGAGCAAAACGCGGCGGCGCGCGGTTTTTGTTTGCGCATCCACACTCACACCCGCGAGCGTTGGTAAATAAAACGCGGTGAGTTGCAACAAGCACGGCGAAATCGCGGCGAGTAATCCCGCGCCCAACGAAAGCAACAATCCCAAACTCAACGCGCTCGGTTGCTCTACATTCGCGGGATAATCAATCGGCGTGTCCCAACGCAAAATATTGCGACTCCCCGCGTTCACTTCGGGCAAGAGCAATTCAAATGTGTGATCGCCGTTCAACACAGTTTTCGGCACAGCGTTGAAAATCAACGCGGTCGTGCGATGATGGACTGCATCCGCAAGCACGCGCGATTCGGTCGCGACAAAAATTTTTGTGCCGTCCACGCGCAGAATCGGCGCAAAGCGATTCGGCAAATCGCCGTAATGCACGGATTCGTTCGCAACAAATACCACCGAACGATCCGCGCCGAGAGTCGCGGCTTCGGCTGGACGATTCGTCAAGCGAAAAAATTCCGGCGTGGCTAAAATCACATCAACAGTTGTCCCTTCACTCGCGTTGCCGGTGCGCGTCAAACTTTGCGTCAGTTGAGTCGTCTGATTAGTGCGTAAGGTTGCCGTCGCGATTTGCGCATCGCGCCCCTGCGTTTTGACAATCGCGAGCCAGCCCAGCGCGACTACGCCGGCAATCGCGATCAACAATAACATGACTCCACTCCGCGCAAAAGAACGATTCCAAACTCGATTGAAAATTGCGGTCTGATTTGATTGCGACATTGTGCGCCTCCTCTTTTTTCTCAGCATCGAACCGGAGCAGTCAAGACGACCGATCCGGTTCGATGCGCGAAATTATTTTACTTCAACCGAAAACGTCATCAATGGATGGTACGCGCACACAACTTTGAAAGTGACCGGCGAACTGGGCGCGGTCCAATCATACGTTGCCGTTTTGCCGGCCGGAATATCCGGGCTGAGAAAGTTCAAGCCGTCTCCGATTCCGACAAGGTTGTGCTTTTCGTCATCGCCGTTCGTAAAATTAAAGCGAACTTTTTCGCCAACCTTCAATTCTACTTTCGCGATGTCCCACGCGATATGTTCGGACTTGATGCTGACATTTTTCAAATCACTCACGGGAACTTGCGGCGCAACTTTGGCTTCAGGTTGTTTGACAGTGATCGTCAAACTCGGATTGGCCGTCTTGTTCGTTGTCGCTTTGAGATCACCGAGCTTGGTCGGCGCAGTCCAGCGAATTTCTTCGCTATCGCCGGGACCCAGCGTGATTTCTTTGATACCCATGTCATCGCTTTTGAAAGTGATCTTGCCCGCGCTCGTGCCGGCTACGTGTTTGACCGTGAGCCGGATTGATTGACCGGCGGTCACGCTCAAAGTTTTTTGCGTAAAGCCGCTGTTGTTGATCGCGATGCTGAGCGATGGTTCGGAAACGTACTTGCGTTGCGCGGCAAGCGCGCTGCCATGCAAACCGGAATAATCAGACACAACTTCACCGACTACGCCGCCTTTGCCATCATCTTTATATTGCACCCACACGCCACCATGAATGTCGCCGTCGGCGGGATCTTTCACAAAAATAATTTTCGATGTCTTGACATCCAGAATGTAGATGCCATGCTCGGCGTTCGACGTGTACCAAATTTCGCTGCCATCGGGACTCAATAACGCGTGATCCGTCGTCAGACCGATATTGAATACATCCACGACGCCCATCGTTTGCAAATCAATCACGGTGCTGGTGTGACCTTGTTGATTGTAACCAGGTCCTTCGCCTTTATCGGCGGTGTACAATTTCGTTTGATC
>JACQEA010000027.1 GCA_016200825.1 Chloroflexota bacterium
ATTGTTTGGTAATTGGAGGTTGGAAGATAGAGATTAGAGATTAGAAATTGGAAATTGGAAATTAGAAATTGGAAATTGGAAATTAGAGATTAGAAATTAGAAATTGGAAATTGGAAATTAGGATTTAGAATTTAGAATTGGTCCCTGCCACTTGACGCCGCCCCACCACAAAAATAAAATTCCTAAAATTACTGGCGGCGCGTACGCGACCAAATACAACAAAATGCCGTAACTCAACCCCGCGCCTTTGTCCACACCAAAGAGCGCGAGCGCGAGAATGCACAAGAGTTGAAACACACCCACTTTGCCGGGCGATGACGGAACGAGTCCGCCCAATTGCAAAACTGCCATCAAGACGAGCGCGCTGACGAACGGCAACGACAAATTTAACGCGAGCAGACACAAGTAGTTAATCAACACGCCCAAAAACCAAATCGCGATGGAGAACAATTGAAGTTGGAAATGAATGTCCGCGCGCGTGAACACATCCAAACCATTCAGCGCGACGCGCGCGTGGTCTTGCAAAATATTTCTGCCGCGAAACGAAACGCGTTCGAGCGCGCGCACAATTTGTTCGCGAAAAACGAGCAACCCTAACGCGGCGACAAAAAGCGTTGCGCTCAGAAACGCGATGCCTTGACGCGGCTCTTCCAAGTACGCAGGCAACGCCATAAACATTGGAATCGTCAGCAACAAGAGTAACAGCATCAACGTATCGAAAATTTTTTCGGTGGCAAGTGTTGCCAGCGTTTGCGTTTTGCTCTGTTTTGCAATTTCGCTGGCGAGATAAATCCGCGCGAGTTCGCCCACGCGCCACGGGACGACGATGTTGAGCATTTGACCGATCGTTGAAATCGCCCACATCGGCGCGATGCGCAAACTGGATTGATGCGGATAGTACAGCAAAATCCACCGCACCCCGCGCAACCACGTTTGGACAATCGCCGCGCTCACCGCGAGCGCGACCCAAAAATAATCTACGCGCGCGAGCGATTGCGCGACCGCGTCGAGCGGCACGTCTTTCAGCGCGAGCGCGAGAAAAACGAGCGGTTATCCGTTCGCTCGCATCTTTCGCTACATTCACACCCGCTGCGGCGAATCCAAAATAAATCCACATCACCAACCCCGGCTTGCTTCCCAAAATAAACGCATCGGTCAATCCAAAAATGTGATGCGCGATCATTCCACATCCCAACCCAATCGCGAGCGCACGGAGCCGCGCGTCCTGCGTCGCGCGATACGCGCGCGCGAGGCAAACCGCGAATCCAATCATCAGCGCGAGGTACGCGATCAAGCCGGGAATTCCCAAATCTATCGCGACCTCCAAGAATTGATTGTGCGCGTGCGGCACAATTTCGTCCGGCGCGGCGATAAAGAATGGGTAGAGCAAATGCGCGATTGGATTGTACGTCCCAATCCCAATTCCCGTCAACGGAAAATCTTGCACCATCATCCAACCGCGCTGCCATACTTCCACCCGACTCGCGAGCGTGCCATCGGGCGCGTCGAGGCGCAGAAAAAAATTTAATCCCGCTTCACCGTAACGCGTTACCAGCACTGCGAAAAAAATCGCGCCCGCGATCAACGCGCCCGCGAATTTTTTATCGCGCCAAAATTTGCGCGGCGCCAAATGAAAGATCGCGACGCAACCCAAACCGATCAGCGTTCCCAAAATTCCCCCGCGCGATTGCGTGAGCGCGAGCGTGACGAGCGAAATGATAAATGAAAAAATGACAAATGATACGTAGGGGCGAGGCAATCGCATCATCAAAGTATTTGGAAATCTTGGTTGGTTTGTTCCAACCCTGTTCTTGTCGGAATCCGGTCAATCGAACGCGGAATAGATTGAATGAATCGCGGCAGATGATCGTACAGAAAAGTCGCGCCAATAATTTTTCCTTGCGCCCAATCTGTGCCGATCAACCCCGCGACCGCAATGCCTAGACATACTGCGACGAGCCAGATCGACGCGCGCGCGAGATCGTCACGCGTTTGAATCTGATTGACGATGGCAAAAAAAAACAACGCGCCCAATATCACGCCATCCACTTTGGGTAGCGAGAGAAACCAATTGGTAGAAACGGCGAGCGAGATCGGCAAAAGCGCGACGAGAATCAGAATGGGAATGGTGAGGAACGGATTGCGCAACGCGTCGGGCGAAAATTTTCCAATCACAATTTTGCGCGCGAGCCAGAAAAGTGCGATCAGCAAGAATGCAATCAACAGAATTTGATCGGTCAAAACAAAATAAAGATAAATGGCAGACAAGCCGATAATTTCAAAATGCAGGACGCGTTCAAAAAAATTCCGCACTACTTCTGCCCGCAAAACATTACGCATTCCGTTTCAATCCCTCGCGCGCCTCGATCCATTCAACCGCGTCTAACAAATCTATTGCCGCGTGAAAATCTGAATTGCCCGCGTCAAGCAATTTGCCGTTGTGTTCTGCGCCGCGCCCGGTTAACACCAAGATCGCGCGCGCGCCCAGCGCTTGCGCGGCTTGCACATCTTCGACCGCATCGCCGATCACGTACGAGCGCGCGAAATCAATCGCGAACTTTTGCGCGGCGCGCCGATACATTTGCGTGCGCGGCTTGCGGCATTCGCAATTCTCTTCCGGCGCGTGCGGACAAAAATAAAGCGCGTCGATGCGCCCGCCGCGCGCGCGGATTTCGCTTTGCATGCGCG
>JACQEA010000369.1 GCA_016200825.1 Chloroflexota bacterium
CGCATGCTTGGCAGTATGATGGCGAAAGCAGACCTCTTCTGCGGCGAAGAATACAAGGTAATGCGTGAGTCTGTCGCGGAATACTTTGCTAATTCACCGGATGATGCTAAAAACTGAAGACTGAATACTGAAGACTGGACACTACTTCACAGGAGTACTGAAATGGCAAACAGCAATCCACCTCAAGCGGACGACCTGCACCAATTCGGTTTCGACACGCGCGCGATTCACGCTGGACAGCGCCCCGATCCATACACCGGTGCGCGCGCTGTACCGATTTTTCAAACGACCAGTTACGTTTTCGAAGACGCGGATTCCGCCGCGGCGTATTTTAATCTGCAAGAATATGGCAACACGTATTCGCGAATTATGAATCCGACGGTCGCCGTGTTTGAAGAACGCGTTGCGAGTTTGGAAGGCGGCGCGGGCGCGGTTGGGTTCGCAAGTGGTCTCGCGGCGCAAGCGGCATCCTTCTTCACGATGCTGCGTCCAGGTGATCATGTTGTTGCGTCGAAGGCATTGTACGGCGGAACGATCACGCAACTCAAACATTTGTTTGGCAAACTTTCGGTTGATCACACCTTCATTGACCCCGACGATATAGCAAATTGGAAAAATGCACTGCGCGATAACACCAAAGCATTTTTCGGAGAAACGATCGGCAATCCTGGCGGAAATATTTTGGACATTGAAGCCGTTGCAAATATCGCGCACGCGCACAACCTGCCACTCATCATTGACAGTACTTTCGCGACGCCGTATTTGTGCCGACCGATGGAATGGGGCGCGGACATCGTCGTACATTCCGCGACGAAATTTATCGGCGGGCATGGCACGAGTATCGGCGGCGTTGTGACGGAAGCAGGCACGTTCAATTGGTCGAATGGACGATTCCCTGGCGTCGCCGATCCTTCAGCCGCGTATCACGGTCTCGCGTTTCACGAAACCTTCGGCGTGTACGGCTATCTAATGAAATTGCGCGCCGAGTCGTTGCGCGATTTGGGCGGCGCGATGAGTCCGTTCAACGCGTTTCTTTTCTTGCTCGGTCTTGAAACATTGCCGCTCCGAATGGAACGACATGTGAAAAACACATTGGAGATCGCGCAGTTTCTCGAAAATCATCCGATGGTCGAGCGCGTGAAATATTCTGGACTGGAATCTAGTCCGTACGCATCACTCGCGAAAAAATATTTGCCGCGCGGCGCGGGCGCGGTCTTTTCATTCGATCTGAAAGGCGGAAGAGGCGCGGGCAAAAATTTTATCGAAGCGTTGAATTTGTGGAGCCATCTCGCGAACGTGGGCGACGCGAAAAGTTTGGTGATTCATCCCGCCAGCACGACGCATCGGCAATTGAATGACGCAGAACTCGCGGGAGCAGGCATTACGCCGGGGACGATTCGATTGTCCGTTGGTTTGGAAAACGCGGAAGATTTGATTTGGGATTTGGAGCGCGGACTGAGAGCGAGCGCTGTCCGCGAATCCTCGCGAATTTACGCGAATGATAAAATTAATGAAAAAATTAGCGAAGACTGAAAGTCCCTTTGGGATTCGCGGACGAAGGTAAAGACATGAATGATATTTTGGAATACCAAGACACGCAAACGATCCGCGAAATATTGCTTTCCGCGCGGACGATTGCGATCGTCGGACTTTCGTCGAATGTTTTGAGACCGAGTCACTTTGTCGGCTTTTATTTGCAGCGACACGGCTATCGCATCGTGCCAGTCAATCCGCGCGAAAAAGAAGTGCTCGGCGAAAAATCGTACGCGGCTCTGTCCGAAATTCCGTTTCCCGTGGACGTGGTGGATGTATTTCGCGCGTCGAACGCGGTCCCACCGATTGCCGATGAAGCCGTACAAATTGGCGCGCGCGCGTTGTGGATGCAATACTATGTCATCAGCAACGAAGGCGCGGCGATTGCGCGCAATGGCGGACTGCACGTCGTAATGGATCGCTGTATGAAGGTCGAGCACGCGCGGCACATGGGACGCATGCATTGGCTGGGATTCAATACCGGTGTGATTACGGCGAGACGATTGAAAATCAGTAATCAGTGATTAGTAATCAGTAATCAGTCAACTGGTCACTGATTACTGATCACAACTTGAATAGGGGTGTACTCTTTCGTTACCGCGACTACTTGCCAATATTGATTTGACTCGCATTCGCTCTTATGCTATAGTCGCGCTAACTTGAATCGGAGCAAGAGAGGATTTCGTATCGCCGACAAGAATTTACGGCTCAATCAATTTATTCGCGCCAAAGAAGTTCGTTTGATTGACGAAGCGGGCAAACAGCTCGGCGTCGTTCAAACGTTTGAAGCCTTGCGCATGGCGCAAGACCGCAATCTCGATCTGGTCGAAGTCGCGCCGAACGCGACACCGCCGGTGTGTCGCATCATTGATTTTGGCAAGTTCATGTACGAGCGCACGAAAAAAGAGCGCGAGGCGAAAAAAGGGCAAAAGACAATTGAGATCAAGGAATTGCGGATTCGCCCCAAAACAAATTGGTATCACACCGGTTTCAAGATCAAACGCTTTCGCAATTTTCTCAAAGATGGCAACAAGATCAGAGTCCGCATTCTTTTTCGCGCGCGCGAGATCGCGCACTTGGCGTTAGCGAAAGATATTTTGGAAAAAGTCGCAGTGGAACTTGCGGATGCCGCGACAGTTGAGACGGGACCGCAAATGGACGGGCGCAGTATGATCATGATGTTGGTGCCCGGCGCAATGAAAGGCGGCGCGGACGCGGCGCGTGAGGCGGTGCAAAAAGCGCGGGTGTATGTCGCGCCGCCGGAAGAACAACCGCAAAGACCGCCGCGTTAACAAGTTAAATAAAATTGGTCGGGGTAATTGCCCCGACCTTGTTTTGAGACAAAAGATAATCCACGAATAACACGAATGAACGCGCAAAAGAAAAATTCGAGTGGATTCATGTGATTCGCGGACAAGAGGTTGAGAATGCCAAAGATCAAAACGCACAAAGCCACTGCGAAGCGATTCAAAGTGACCGGCACCGGAAAAATAATGCGCACGAAAATCGGCAAGTCGCATTTGCGGCGCAACAAGTCGAAACGCAACAAGCGCTCGTTTAATCGAACGATTCCGGTGACGGTGTTCGAGACTGAAAAGAAAATTCACGGGTTGATGCCCACCGGCGGAAATTAGCCGCTCGAGTTTTGTGGAACGGAGGAAAAGAATTGCCTAGAGTAAAACGCGGCGTTGCCTCGCACCGTCGCC
>JACQEA010000028.1 GCA_016200825.1 Chloroflexota bacterium
CAACGCAATCGCGAGCGCGAAATTCAACGCATCAATCAACTCGCGCGCGGCGTCCACAATATTTTTCGGCACCGTCGGCGTCCAGCCCAAAAAAAATAATATCGCGACCAACGCGCCGAGAAACGTCAGCACCGGTCCCCATGGCTCGCGATCCGATTCGCTCGGAATCATCGCGGTGCTAACCGCGAAAATCAAATACACGCCGAGCCATGTCGTCCAATCGCGCGCGTACTGCATCGTGCTCGCGATGAATTTCAATAAATTCAATCCCTGCCCGGGCCACAAATCGAAACCCACGCCCGCGATCAACCAGATCGCGCCAATGCCAAACAGAAACGGCGCAAAGCCGATCAAACTTTCGCGGAACGGATCGGAACGTTGCACGTTCACCGCGCCGAGCGAGACCGCGTTTTTGCGCGCGCGCCCGATGCCAATCGTCACGCCATTCGTTTTGACGAACAAAATTTTCGCGGCGATGAAATGACTTGCCTCGTGCAACAAAATTCCCGGCAGTAACAAATAAAAAAGCAAACGCACCGCGCAACCCGTGTTGCCCGTCAGCGCGAGCGCGATGCCTTGAATATGGCGATGCAACCATTGTTGCAAAAAAAGCGTGAGAGAAAAAATAAAAAGAAAAAAGAGGATGGACATAGCAGGTCGCAGGTTTCAGGTCACAAGTCTAAGTGTTTGCGTCCTGCGACAGGGAGCTTGTCACTTGACCACCGCGCGGCAGATCGCAATAAAATCTGGCGCGATCAAACTCGCGCCGCCGACGAGCGCGCCATCAATCTCCGCCTGCGCGAAAAATTCCGCGGCGTTTTTCGCGTTCACACTTCCGCCATACTGCACGCGCACGGCTTGCGCGATTTCTTCGTCGTACAAATCTGCGAGCGCGCCGCGAATGGATAAACCGATTACCGCGTTCGCGCCCGCGCCGGTCGCGGCTTTACCGGTGCCAATCGCCCAAATCGGTTCGTACGCGATCACAATTTCGCGCGCTTGCTCGCGCGCTAACCCCGCGCACGCCGCGCGCACTTGCGCGCCCACAATTTCGGCGGTCTTGCCTGCTTCATTCTGCGCGAGATTCTCGCCGACGCAGACAATTGGCTTGAGTTGGTGCGCGAGCGCGGCGTGAATTTTTTTGTTGACGTGCGCGTCCGTCTCGCCGAAAAATTGTCGTCGTTCCGAATGCCCGATGATCACGTACGCGCACACTTCGGCGAGCATTGATGGCGACACCTCGCCGGTGAACGCGCCTTTCGATTCCCAAAATAAATCTTGCGCGCCCGCGCGAATCGGCGTGCCTTGCAACATTTCCGCGACGACCGGCACGGCGAGAAACGGTGGACACAAAACAATTTCCACGCTGCCGCGCGCTGCCAATCGCGATAGATCATCGCGCAGCGCGTTGACGAGTTCGCGCGCTTGCGCGATGGTGTTGTTCATTTTCCAATTGCCGGCAATGATCGGTGTCCGCATCGCGTTAGTGATCCGCAATCCATCTGAAATGCCACGCATACGCGCCTAACAAAAGCGTGAGTAAATACAACCCGCGGCCGTACGTATGCAATCCAAGAATGCCTTGCTCGGCAAGCGGCGCGAGTTCCAATTGCCGCAAATCAATCGCGAAAATAAATCCGACGATCAACAAAATCAAAATCGCGATTCCAGCCGACGCGCCAATCACTTTGCCGGGGAATGGCGCGCCAAACGAATGATAAATGTAACGGAGATAGCGTACGTATAATAATAAACCGTGAAAGATGATCAACCCAGCTAGTGTGTAAACATATCCGTCGCGCAACAAATGATATGCGCCGATCAGATTCCCATCCGCCAAAAAAAATAAAAGCATCATGGCGATCACATTAGTCGCGAGCGCAATCGCGAGAGAGAGCGCGGTGATGCGGCTAAAAATTCCCCACGCGCGCGGATATTTCCACGCGGCATTCAATCGGCTGGGCGGATAAAAAAAAGATAGGAGATATCCGCCGAAAACAATCAGCGCGATCATTCCAATCCATAGCGTGGCTTCATTCGCGGAACGCCGCGACCAAAACACAAACGTCGCCCAACCTTCTTCCGCATACAAACCGGCGAGACCAAGGGACGACAAAATCGCAAAGACGCGATGCTCTTTAAAGTACGGAACCAAGTCGAGCGGATTCAACGCTACTCCTGTACGCAAAAATTCCGCGGGCGCGCAACAAAAATGGGCAAATCGCAAATGCGATTTGCCCGTCGTTTGTACGCATGAATTAAGTGGCGCGCTTTGTTTTTTCGGCGTCCAACCGCGACAAAAGTTCATCGCGCTTTTTTGCCGCGGCTTCTTTGCCCTCTTCCAACGCGTCTTGCAAGCGCGTGCGCTGTTCATCGAACGCCATACGGCCGCGTTTTTCTAATTCATCGGCGCGCTGACGCGCTTCCGCCGCCAATTTTTCCGCGCGGGCGCGCGCTTCTTCGCTTAATTCGATTCCGCGCGTGCGCAAATCTTCGCCGCGTTCGCGAATCAGCGCGCGCGTTTCCTCGCCGGACTGCGGCGCCATCAGCAACGCGACTGCCGCGCCCACCGCACTGCCAATGAGGAATCCCGTGAAAAATTCCCACCCGCGACTATCGTCTGCCATTTTTTTCTCCTTTGGACAAATTCACGCGGTCGAACTCAACGTCTCCGCCGCGTTAATATTTTCAGCGCTTGGGTTGCGCCCGCCAAAAATCCACTCGCGCGCACCATCGGCGTCACCAATGTTTCACTGACAAATGTCGTCGTCCCGCGAACCGTGCGCACCGTTTCATCCGCCGAATGTAGAATCGGTTCAACTTCTTCGCGCAGAAAGCGAATGAGACTGCGCAGTTCGAGAATCAAAAGGACGAGAACCACTCCGATAACCAGCGATTCAACCGCCAACAAAATAATCGCGAGATCGCGCACGAATGCCACGTCCTCATTATAGCACAAGAGTTACCGCGTCGCAAAAGCAAATTCTTTGCGCGCGTTTTGAAAATCGCGAACGCTTACGCGGATTCAATAATTCCGCCGCCTAAACATTCTTCGCCCGCGTAAAATACAACCGCTTGACCCGGCGCAATCGCGCTTAATGGCGAATCAAACACCACGCGCGCGCGATTTTCTGCGAGCGAATAAACTACACACTCCTCCGTACTCGCGCGATAACGAATCATCGCGGTCACGCGCGCGCCCTCACGCGGCGGCGCGCCTTGAATCCAATTCACATTGCGCGCGATGAGTTCGCGCTTGCCTAAATCTTCTTTTGCTCCTACGACCACCGCGTTGCGCGCTGAATCGAGCGCGAGGACGTACAACGGTTGACGTGCCGCGATGCGCAATCCTTCGCGCTGACCAATCGTGTAGAACGCCAAGCCTGCATGCCGACCCAAAACTTTTCCGCGCGCGTCAACGATATTGCCTGCGTTCAGAGAATCGGGAATATTGCGGCGCAAAAAATTTCGGTAATCGCCGTCCGCAACAAAACACAAATCTTGACTTTCGCTTTTTTCCGAAACGCGCAATCCAAATTTGCGCGCCAACTCGCGCGTTGCGGCTTTGGTGAACTCGCCGAGCGGAAACATTACGCGCGCCAGTTGTTCTTGCGTTAGCACCGAGAGCGCGTACGATTGATCTTTTTTGGGGTCAACACCTTTCAACAAAAGAAACTTGCCCGCGCGTTCAACAACGCGCGCATAATGTCCCGTCGCCAAATAATCCGCGCCGAGCGCGCGCGCTTTATCGAGCAAGGTTCCAAATTTGACTCGACGATTGCATTCCAAACAAGGATTAGGAGTAATCCCGTGCGCGTAACCATCCAGAAAAAAATCAACAACATTCATTTTGAATTCGGCTTCAAAATTCAAAAGATAAAATGGAATGCCGAGATTTTGGCACACGCCGCGCGCGTCCGCAACCGCTTCGGGTGAACAGCAACGATTCTGAGCAAAACGCGCGTCGCCATCGCCCGCGCCTTCACTCCACAAGCGCATCATCACGCCGATGACATTATGACCGCGCTCGACGAGGAGCGCGGCGGTCGTGGAACTATCTACGCCGCCGCTCAGCGCGACGACAACGGTTTTCTTCTCGCTCATTGCTTCAACGCGTCCAAATAAATGTCCAACGATCGCTCGACTGCATCTGCAATCAACGCGATAAAATCGCGCAGGTTGCCCGCATCCGCTTGA
>JACQEA010000377.1 GCA_016200825.1 Chloroflexota bacterium
GCACCGTGGGGCGCTCGGTTGAAATTTTTTATGCGCAACCGGTGCGCGTGCATTCGCCCTATCGCACCGGACATCCGGATAATTTGTTGATTCCGCTCAGCGGTACGTTCGGCGAGACGCGCTCGCTGTTTGGCGGACGCGGCGGCGATTATTGGGGCGGCGCGTTGCGGTTGAAAACAACCGCGGGAATTCGCGGCGCGATCGAAAATGTTGCGTGCGTCCGGTGAGGCAAAAGTATTTATTTGGTAATTGGTTGACAAATCACCTTGTATCGTGTATATGATGGCATTGAGAAACCGTCAGGCAGATTGTCGTCGCGAAGATTTGTAGGACAATAATAAATGCTTGCCACAAAGTTGGAAAAAATAACTAGACCTTTCCCGGGCGTTGAGTTAAAGGAGCGGACATTTCCGCAAAACGGTCTTGAAGCACTTACGCTGCCCGGGATATTTCCGCTTGGCTTGAGTGAGCGCAAGCGCGCTTTCTTAAAACGCTTGAAAAGTCCGAACGGAAAGAGTGGATATAAGCGATATATGGGCGCGCCGATCCGATATGCAGGCGGTAAAAGTCTTGCCGTTGGTTTAGTTGTTGAGCATATCCCTGACAACATCACAAAAATTGTTTCGCCTTTTCTTGGTGCTGGTTCTGTCGAAGTTGCCTGTGCTGTCGAATTGGGTATGTCGGTGGTCGGTTATGACATATTCGACATACTTGTTAATTATTGGCAAGTTCAATTGAGGCAACCCAATACCTTGCACAAACGTTTGCTCGAATTTCATCCAGACAGGAATGAATTCAAGAAGGTTAAGGAACGTCTAAAAAAACACTGGACAGGAGAGAAAAGACTTGGCAAATTCGATTTAGCCGCGTACTTTTATTTCAACCATAATACCTCTTACGGTCCCCACTTTCTTGGATGGCCGTCGAGCGTATACTTACAACAAAAGCGTTATTGCACAATGCTTGACAAGGTTCGCAATTTTCGCGGAGACAATATGCAAGTTGAGTGCGCTTCTTTTGAGAACGTCTTGCCAAAACACAAAAAAGAATTTCTATATTGTGATCCGCCATATTATTTGGATGGCGACAGCAAAACGTTTGTGGGTCTTTATCCGCACCGAAATTTTCCTATTCATCACAAAGGATTCAAGCATGAACTCCTGCACGATATGCTCATGAAACACGAGGGTGGTTTCATTCTCTCGTACAATGATTGTTCAGCCATTCGAGCGTGGTATAAAGATTTCGACATGATTGCTCCGACGTGGCAATACACATTCAGTCAGGGCGACACACGGATTGGAAAAAACAGACTGAACGACAACAATGGTTCATATGTAAAGAATTCTCATGAACTCTTGATTTTTTCATCGTAGAGTGGATTTGATTTTTCTAATTGTCTGTCCAAAATAATTTTTTTGTAATTCTGACTTTGCCCCGCGACTTGCGGATTCGGAAACGTTTGAAAGGACGCGACTATGCTAGTCCGTCACTTGCGCGTTATCCTAACCGCTCTACTCCTCTGTGGAGTCGCCGCGTGGCTGCAACTCCTCATCCCTGCGCGCGCGTACGCAACTTCCTCAACGATCGTCCTCAGTCAAATTTATGGCGGCGGTGGAAATTCCGGCGCAACGTACAAAAACGATTTCATCGAACTATTTAATCGCGGCAGTACGACGGTCAATGTTGCTGGGTGGTCGGTGCAGTATGCGTCCGCGACCGGGACAACATGGAGCGTCACCGCGATTTGCGCGAGCGGCACTTGTAATATTGATGCCGGAAAATATTTTCTCGTTCAAGAAGCGCAAGGCAGCGGTGGGTCACAAAATCTGCCGACTGCAGATGCAACCGGCTCGATTAATCTCGCGCTGTCCGCTGGAAAAATTGCGCTCGTAAATAATTCCACTGCGTTGTCCGGTTCGTGTCCCTCTGGCAGTAATATTATTGATTTCGTCGGTTATGGTTCAACCGCGAATTGTTCTGAGACGGCAACCGCGTCCGCGCCGTCATCGGATAACACCAAAGCGATTGCGCGCGGATCGAATGGCTGTACAGAGACCGATAACAATTCAAATGATTTCGCGCAAGCCACCGCGAACCCGCGCAATTCCGCGTCCGCTAGCGCAACTTGTTCATCGGCGACAAACACTCCCACATCCACCGCGACTTTTATTTCAACTACAACTTCAACAAATACAGCCACGTCCACGCGGACTCCTACTTCCACTTCAACTTCGACCGCGACTGCAACCAACACATCCACATCAACGCGAACTTTTACATCTACGCCCACAAGTACACCGACCGCGACGCGCACCAACACAGTTAGCGCGACAGCTGTTCCCGCGCGCGCGGTCGTCATCAATGAAATCGCGTGGGGCGGCACCGCCGCAAGTTCGAATGATGAGTGGATAGAATTATTCAACACCACTTCAAGTGCGATCACTCTCACCGGGTGGACGCTTACCGATGGCGGCGATATTAATATTACCTTGAGCGGTACGATTTCCGCAAACGGATATTTTTTGCTTGAACGCACCAGTGATAGTACGATCAACAACATCACTGCCGATCAAATTTATACCGGCGCGTTAAGCAATTCCGGTGAAACGCTCACGTTAAAAGATCCAAACGGAAATATCGTTGACACCGCCAACGGCGATGGCGGCGCGTGGCCCGCCGGGTCGGGCAGTTCAACTTTTTATTCGATGGAACGCAAAAATCCGCTCACCGCCGACAGTGATTCAAATTGGTCGTCGAACGATGGCGTGACGCGCAATGGCACGGATGCAAATAATAATTCGATCAACGGCACGCCCAAACAAATCAACACCGCGACCCAATTTCTTACTGCGACTCCGACATCTACGCCAACCTCAACACCCACGCTAACATCAACTCCGACTCTAACGAAAACACCAACCCAAACTTTTACCGCGACCAAAACAAACACGCCTACGTTAACACCGACGCCCACCGCGACAGTTCCTGCAGTCGCATTGTTAATTATCGAAGTGCTTTACGACGGAACGCAAACGGATGAAGGCGATGAATTTATCGAGCTGTACAATCCGACTGCCTCTAGTGTTGATCTCAGTTATTACAAAATCGGCGATGAAGAAACGAGCGGCGGCGGTGAAGGAATGTACATTTTTCCGAGCGGCGCGTCGATCGCGTCCGGTGGAATTGTTTTGATCGCGCGCAACGCGCAGCAGTTTCGCAATCGGTTTGGATTTTATCCGGACTATGAACTTGTGGTAAGCGGCACCACTTTGACTGACACCGCGAGCGTATCGAATTTAGCAAAATATTCCGCGTGGGCGAACGGATCGCTCGCGCTCGCGAATGATGGCGATGAAGTTTTGTTATTGGGACCCAGCGATCAAATTGTGGACAGCGTCGCGTGGGGTAATGGAAATTTTTCCGCGGTCAGTCTCAGCGGCGATGCAAGCGCGCCCGAACCAAAATCATTGCAACGGTACGGAACGCAAGACAACAATCAAATGACGTTTGATTTTCTCGCGGATTCGCCCACGCCCGGCACGCGCGTCACCGCGCCGACTTTTCCCGCCGTAACCGCGCCTGCCGCAATGCCCGGCGGATTGTACGCGTACTGGGGCGATCTCCACGCGCATTCCACCGCGTCCGATGGTTACGGTCCGCCGCGCATGGCATTCGATAAAGCGCGCGCGGCGGGTTTGCATTTTTTCGCGCTCACCGATCATGATAGTTGGTTGACGACCGAAGAATGGAACGAAATTGGAAACGCGGCGAGCGCGGCAACGGTGAACAATTCGTTCATTGGTCTGCGCGGTTTTGAGTACAGTCATTCGTCCAAAGGACACATCAACGTTTTCAATACGTCCACGTGGGTCTCACGCGAAGATTCCAATTACGACACGCTCGCGAAATTTTACGCGTGGCTCGCCACGCAAGCGGACGCGTTCGCGCAATTCAATCATCCCACCGTCGGCGACGGCGGAAATTTCGACAACTTTGCATTCAACTCGAGCGCGTCGAACAAAATTATTTTGCAAGAAGCAGGCAACAACGCGCACGGCACATATCATCATTACGAATCCGA
>JACQEA010000029.1 GCA_016200825.1 Chloroflexota bacterium
GACCGCTTTCTAACATCGTGCTCAACATCCATAGCCCGCGTAAAAATGGAATTCGATTCAACCGGCGTTGCCAGCGCGCGCCCGGCGATAATTTCCACAACGTTAGCTGAATGCCGCCGTTGGCTTGTCGTACCGCGACCGCGAGCGCGCGCTCATCGCGAATCATCACGCCGTTGATCAACGCGAGACCGGCATAGCGCGCGCGATTTGTTTCCATTGATTTCATTTGCTCTCTAATGGACTTTGCGAAATAATTTTTACCGCCAAAGCTTGTCCTGAGTGCAGCGAAGGAACGCCAAGTACACAAAGAAAGAAATAAGCGACAATGTCATGCTGAGCGTAGCGAAGCATCTTGTTGCTGCAATTAGATTCAAAGTCGAATAACAAGATTCTTCGCTTCCTGTGGTCGCTCAGAATGACAACTTGGCGTTCTTTGCGTCCCATTCGCGGAGTTTATACTGAGCGAAGCGAACGTACTCAGGGCATGCTTTGCGGTGAGATTTTTTATTCTGAATGAAATCTAATTCCTACCGCGCGCGTCCCGCGCCTTGCGGCACATCACTGTTCATATGACAATGTTTATATTTTTTTCCGCTGCCGCACCAACACGGATCGTTTCGCCCCAGCGCGCCCGGCGCGGTTGACACGCGCGCGCTCATCGGTTCTGGCAATGATTTCGGAGACGACGCGCGCGCCGGTTGCGCGGGCGCGCTGACGCGTGGCGGCGCTTGAATCGGTTGCGCGCTGACGTCACGTTCTTTTGCCGCGAGTTTTGTCAAGCCTTGATATTGATACGCAAAAATATTCGCCAACACTTGCGTGCGAATGCGACCGTACAATTCGGAAAACATCGCGCTCGCGCGCGTGCGATATTCCACGAGCGGGTTGCGCTGACCGATCGCTTCTAGTCCGATGCCCGCGCGTAACGCTTCGATTTGCGTGAGATAATCCACCCATAAATTCGTCACCACGCTCAACATCAATTCGCGCAATTGATTGTTGAACGCATCAGGTCCGCCGCGCGCCTTGACCAATTGCGCGAACGAATCGTCCGCGAATTCGCGCGCGGTTTCGCGCAATGTTTCCGCCTCCACGGTCTTTATCGCGCGCGCCGCCAATTGATGCCACGGAAAACGGAATCCGGATTGCAACGCCTCGATTTGTCGGTCGCCGCGCCGAACGAGTCCGAGCGAGCGCGCCGGTTGACTAATGGTCATCAACCCACTCGCGACGCGCAATGGATTTGCAATTTCGGTATCAGCCTTTTCTTCCGCCGCGTCTGAGCCATTGCGATTTTCCGCGTTTGATTCCGCGCGCGGCGCGAATAGTTCCGCCAGCTCGCGTTTGATTTCGTTCGAATAATTTTCCGCGTTCACGCGCCACGTCTGTCTCACGATCTGCGCGAGTTGCCACTCGACGGTTTCAAATTCCAACTCCGCGCCAAATAGCGGCGTGAACGCGTCTTTGGTTTTTAGTAATTCAGCGACCGCGCGCGTAAATTCCTGAACGCGCGCCGGAGTGTAATCCAAACGCGCGGCGCGAATGAGCGCGCGCGCCTGTTCATATTTTTCCGCGTGCGCGAGGTCAATCCACGGACGCAAAATCGTCAGCAACAAATCAAGCGTTTCAATTTTTAGAATCAAGTCGTCCGTTTTGGTTGCGGGCAACGCGCCCAACCGCGCCACGCGCGCTTCCAATTCTGGCGCGATGCCCAACGGATCGAGCGGAAATGCCGCGTTGATTCCAGTGCGAGTGCGAATATGGCGCACCGCGTTCGCGCCGACGCGCGCGTTGTACGCGTAACGGACTGCCGCGAGAATTTTTTCATCCAGCGCGCGATCCCACGCCGCGCGCGGATCTATCGAAATATCCAAACGCAGATCCAATTCCGCGCTAGTTGCTTTCACAACTTCGCGCGCGTCGAGTTTTATTTCGCGGCTGCTACGCGCTTGCCGTTCTTCAAACTCTTCTTTTTTCGTGCGCAACAAATTCGTTGCCATGTCTTCCACTTCGCGCCAGCGTTCCGCGTAGCGTTCGCGCAAGGGCGGCAAGAGCTCAGGCAGAATGTGTTCGATCAAATGGCGGCGATGCAACGCGAGCGCGCGCTGAGCGAGACGCAAAATTATCGGCGCAAGCGCGCGCGGGGTGCGGTCGCGCAATTGATCTTGAATGATGCGCGCGGAAAATGAAGGCGCGATCGCGCGCGCGCGAATTTCGCGATTGCGTTCTTCCAACGATTGCCCCGCGCGGAACGGCGGCAAAACATCAATCGTAAAACCGGGCAACAATTCATCCACCCGCGCTAAAATTTTCGCGTCATCGTGATCGGCGTTCGGTGTCTCGGGCAAAACCGTCGCCAGCTCTTCGGTGATCCACTCTTGCAAATCTTCGCGCAGGTCGGGTTTGGTGAGAATGCGATTGCGCTGGCTGTAAATAATTTCGCGCTGGCGATTCAACACATCGTCGTATTCCAACAAATGCTTGCGCGCGTCGAAATTGAAACTTTCCATTTTGACTTGCGATTGATCGAGCGCGCGGCTCACCCAATCATGCGACAGCGGAATATCTTCAATCCACACGCGCTCCATCAATTCTTTGTTGCCCATGCGCCGCATCAAATCATCTTCCAGCGAAACAAAAAAACGCGAGGAACCGGCATCGCCTTGCCGCCCCGAGCGGCCGCGCAATTGATTATCAATCCGCCGCGCTTCGTGGCGTTCTGTGCCGACCACGCGCAAGCCGCCCAACTCGCGCACGCGCGCGTGATCCGCCATATATTTTTTAAAGCGCGCGATCTCGGGCGCGTAGATGTAATACTCGTCCGCGATTTTTTTGGCAGAAATATTTTCGAGCGCGCCCAGTTTATCTTCCAACGCCAAATCAAACGGATCGAGACCTTCGCGGCGCAACACGCGATTCACTTCGCGCAACGTGTCTTCGGGCAACTCGCCGCCCAGTTTAATGTCCACGCCGCGACCTGCGATGTTCGTCGCGAGCGTCACCGCGCTTAATTCGCCCGCGCGCGCGATGATGCGCGCTTCTTTGTCGTGCTCTTTCGCGTTCAAGACCGCGTGCGTCACGCCGCCGTTCAAAATTTCGCCGAGCCGCACGGGATCGTCCATTTCAAAAATTTCCGCGAGCGTGGCGAGATTGTCCGGCGCGAGCGGATCGAAATTCGCGTTTAATTTTTTCTGCAGGATCAAAAGATCTTCGTCACGCAGTGGCCAGCGTTTGGCGACCGTTTCCACATCCAGCGCGCGCACGCCCAAATTTTGCGCGACCTTTTCCGCGTCCCCGAGCGCTTCCACAAGCGCGCGATTGATTTTCGGCAGGTCTTCACGTTTCACGCGCAAGACGGAATAAATCGCTTGAACGAACGCGCCTTCCAAAGAAAATTTATTCGCGACGCGCGCCAAATCGTCCGGGTGCGCGGCAATTTCGGCGCACACCGCGCCAAAATTATTTTGCAACCAACTTTCGTCTACGCCAAACTGTGAGAGCGGGCGATTGCCGAGCGCGCCGCTTAAACTTTTAAATACTTGGCTCAACGCAGTCGCGTTGCCGTAATCGCGAAACATATGCGCGGCGAGAAATTCGTCATAGTTCAAAAACGGATCGTCGAGCGGGCGACCGAGAATTGATTTCAACGTCGCGCGTTGTTTCGCGCTGATGGTCAGATTTTCTTTTTCGCCCGCTTTATCCGTTGCGCCAAAAGGCAATTTCAGCGCGCCGGGTTTTTCGTCTAAATTATCGAGCCGCGCCAAAGTCAAAATCAAACGCGCGCGCGCGAGCAAACGTAATTTCGCGCCGCTGAGCCGTTTGCTCAATCGTTCCGAATTTTCTACCGAGGTCGTGCCGACGAGCGCGGGCTGACCGCGCGCAAACAATCGCGCAATTTCCATTGTCACCGCGCGCCATTTACTTTCTTCGCTCCGATAAATCAAATCAGGTTCGTCTTCGCGAATCATTTTTTCGTGCGTGGGAATGACCAACACGTCTAGCCCGTACACTTTATGAAATTCATCCTCTTCCGTTTTCGCGGTGCCGGTCATGCCTGCCAACCGCGCGTACAGACGAAAATAATTTTGGAGCGTGACCGTCGCGTACGTAATGGATTCAGGTTGAATCGGTAATTTTTCTTTGGCTTCAACCGCTTGATGCAATCCTTCCGACCAGCGCCGCCCCGGCATCAAACGCCCGGTAAATTCATCCACGATAATCACATCGCCTTTGCGGACGATGTAATCTTTATCGCGTTTGAAAAGATATTGCGCGCGCAGTGCCGCTTCCAAATGATGAACCAGCTTCGCTTTTTCGGGATCGAATTCTTCCGGGCGGTCGGGATTGTAGAGCGACGTGCCGAGCAATTCTTCAACGTGATCGTACCCTTCATCGCTTAACGTGATCGTGCGCGTGCGCTCTTCGATCGCGTAATCATCCGGCGCGAGCTTGCGCACGATTTCGGCGAGTTGATAATATTCATCCGCCGCCGCGCCCGCGGGTCCCGAAATAATCAACGGCGTGCGCGCTTCGTCAATCAAAATGCTGTCCACTTCATCTACAATCGCGAAATATAATTCGCGTTGCACGCGGTGTTCCATCTGCCACGCGGTGTTATCGCGCAAATAATCAAAACCAAATTCGTTGTTCGTGCCGTAAGTAATATCCGCGGCATACGCGTCGCGGCGTTTGCACGGGCGCAGAAAATTCGCGTCGGCAGTTTGCGCTTTGTAATCGGGATCGAAGAGCAACGCGTTCGCATCGCCCTGTTGCAACACGCCGACGGACAAACCGAGCGCGTGATAAATGGGTCCCATCAATTGCGCGTGAAAGCGCGCGAGATAATCGTTGACGGTGACCAGATGCGCGCCGCGTCCGATCAGCGCGTTCAGATACAACGGCAAGGTCGCGACCAACGTTTTGCCTTCGCCCGTTTTCATTTCCGCGATCTCGCCGCGATGCAAAACAATTCCGCCGATCAATTGCTCATCGAAATGCCGCAAACCAACTTTGCGAACGCTCGCTTCGCGCACGCACGCGAACGCTTCGGGCAAAATTTCATCGAGCGCGGCGCGTTCATCTGCCGCGAGCTCTTTATTGGCTTGTTTGAGTTGCTCGTCTAATTTTTGACGTTCGTCGTCGTTCTCCGCCGCGTCAACTTGCGCGCGCAAATCCGCGACCAGCGCGCGCGCGCCCAATAATTTTTGCGCGATCTCTAATCGTTCGGCCGGCGCGCGCTGACAAAATTCGATTTGCGCGGCGCACTCGCGCGCCAGCGCGGCAAGATGCGCGTGGATGGATTCGAGCGCGGGAAAATCTGTGGCGAATGGTTTTGTTTGCGCGATGAAATCATTTTCGAGCGTGGTGAATTCGTCGCGCGCGCGTTCCAATCCCGAAATAATTTCGCTTTCGCCGCGGACGAGCGGCGCTAAAATTTCTTCCGCGCGATTGATCTGCGCGCGCGCGTTCGCTAAAATTGGCGCGAGCGCCTGTTGCGTTTCTTGCGCGCGCTGAGCTTGTTGCTCGACCGTCGCGATTTCCGTTTGGACGCGCGGCAATTCAATCGCGACGTCCACGCGTTGCGGCGATAATTTATCCAGCGCATCTAATTGCGCGAGAATTTGCGCGAGCGCGTCTTCCGCCTCGCGCCGGGTGCGCGCGTTGCGCGCGGATTGGAAAAGTTTTTGCGCGGACTCGATGTGGGCGCGCAATTCGGTTAGCGCGTCCAACGCGCCAGACAGCATCGCGGGATCATTTGCAAATTCGGACGGCAAAGCGGACGCCGAAATTTTTTCGCGCGTTGCCAGCAACGCGTTCATTTGATTCAACACCAAATCTGTTTGTTCAAAACTTTCCGCGAGCAGTTCGGGAATTTCAAGCGAGGACGCGCTCGCGAGCGTTTGACTCGCTTGCAACGCGGCTTGGCGCAGTAAACCAATTTCGTCAAAGAGCGCGCGAATCTTGTGCGATGTGTCTAAGTAGGTATCCAGAAAATTCTGGACCGCGCTGGGCGCGTTCTCGCGCGCTTGGCGCGCGCTTTCCGCGCGTGCGAGCGCGACAAAGATCAAATTCTTCTGCGCCGCGCGCGTTTTGCGTTCGTCCAAGTCGCGCAGGGTTTCAGTCAGCGCGCGCTCGACATTTTCCAATTGTTGATCGAGCGTCGCGCGTGCGCCTGATAATCGCGCGATCGCACGGTCAAACAGCAACATCGCGCGAAATTCGCGCGTGCGCGCCGCAAGCGCGTCATCGCTCAGCGCTTGCAGTTGCGGCTCGAGCGCGCTGATTTGTTCCGCCACGGCTCTCAGCCGCTCGATTTCTTTTTCGTTCGAGCTCCCGGAAATTTTCGAGTAGAGATTTTTTAGATTGACCATCAGTTCTCGACTTCAAATTCATTTGTAATTCGTCATTTGTCATTTGTCATTCGTCATTTTAATTTGTCATTTGCGTTCACGCATCTTTCAGATACTCACCTACGCTGCGTCCTTCGTGCGTGCGATCAATTGTTTCCGCGAGCAAAGGTGCGACCGAGAGCACGCGGAAATTCGGCAAAAGTTTTTCGGGCGGAATCGGCACAGTATC
>JACQEA010000378.1 GCA_016200825.1 Chloroflexota bacterium
GCCGCAATTTTTTTGCTGCAATGTACCGTGCTTGATTTTGTTCCCGACAATACTGCCACAACTCCATCGAATGACGCGACCGAAGAGCCGCCGATTACGCGCGTCGCGGTGCCGGTCACGACTGATGTTCCCGCCACGCCGACGATCGAAGCCATCAATATTCTGGGAAAAAATCTTTTCAATCACGGCGCGCAATTAAATTGGACCAATTCGGATGTCGCCAAAGAAATGGATTTGCTCTCGCGCCTGGGATTCAAATGGGCGAAACTGCAATTACGCTGGTGCGATATTTCGACCGGGAAAACAAACGCCGAGCTAAGTCAAATCGGCAAAGCGATTGAAGCCGCGAATGCGCGCGGGATTAAAGTAATGCTCACGATTGTCTGCGCGCCCAAATGGTCGCGCGCGGACGGCGGCGTCAAAGGCGCGGGTCCGCCCGATGATTTGCAAGAAGCCGCGAATTTTATGAGCGGAGTGTCCGCATTTTTTTGCGGCAAAGGTTTGAGCGCGGTCGAAGTGTGGAATGAACACAATCTGCTGACCGAGTGGCACGGCAAACCAATTTCGGCGGCGGCATATATGGAAATGCTCAAAGCCGCGTACACCGAAATCAAAAAGAAATGTCCCTCGATCATCGTTGTGTCCGGCGCGCCAACGCCAACCGGCGTGAATAGCGAGACCGCGATTGACGATGTATTGTTCTTGCAACAAATGTATCAAAACGGATTGAAACAATATTCGGACGCGATTGGCGCGCATCCCAGCGGTTTTTGCAACGCGCCGGATGCCAGAGTTGGAACGCCGAACGCGTGTCGCACGCCAGACGGCAAATCGCAATTCAACACGCATCGCTCTTTTTTCTTCCGCGAAACGCTCGAAGCGTACCGCGCCGTGATGGTGCAGAATGGCGATGCGCAAAAACAAATTTGGGCAACCGAATTTGGTTGGGGCGTGGACCCCGCGCCGAAACCCGGCTATGAGTACGAAAAATTTATTTCACTCGATCAACAAGCGCAGTGGCTCGTGAAAGCATATCAAATGATGAAAAGTTACGGTTACGTCGGCGTCGCGACGTTGTGGAATTTGGATTTCACCGATTTGACGAATGAGACCGGCGCGTTTCATATTGTTGGGCGACCCGCGTTTGACGCGTTAGCCGGAATGAGCAAGTAACGCGCTCTGTGGAAGAAATATTATTCGCAATAATAATTATCCACGAAACACGCGAAAAGCAACAAATGATCAGAAAGAATTTTAGTGTTCATTCGTGTATTTCGTGGATCAAAATATTTACATGCCTACAAATTCTTCGCCGCATAAATCCGGTTTTGTCGCGGTGATTGGCAAACCCAACGTCGGCAAATCCACGCTCGTCAACGCGTTGGTCGGAACAAAAATCGCGATTGTGTCCCCCAAGCCGCAAACCACGCGCCGCGTGATTCGCGGGATTTTGTCGCGCGCCGACACGCAAATTATTTTTGTGGACACGCCCGGCATTCATCTGCTCGCCCGCGCGCGCGCGCCGTTGTTGAATCGCGCGATGGTGCAAGCGGCGGAGAACGCGGTCAATGATGTGGACGCGATCGTTTTCGTCACGGACGGCGCGCGCGCGCCGACCGACGAGGACGTGCGGATTGGCGAAATGCTGAACGCGCAAGCGCGCGCACCGGTTTTAATCGCGCTGAACAAAATGGATTTGCTCAAACCGGAAGACGTGCAACGCGTGACGGAAGCGCATTGGGCGCTCGCGTCGCACGCGGATTGGATGCGCGTCTCCGCGACGCGCGGCGAAAATTTAGACAAATTGCTCGATCAAATTATCGCGCGCTTGCCCGCAGGCCCCGAATATTTTCCAGCGGATCAAGTCACCGATCAAACTCTGCCAGCGATCGCCGCGGAATTAATTCGCGAGCAAGTGTTGCTAAAAACGCGGCAAGAAGTGCCGCACGCCGCCGCCGTCGCGATTGAACAGTGGGAGGAACGCCGCGCCGACCTGACGCACATCGCCGCGACAATTTTTGTGGAACGCGATTCGCAAAAAGGAATTTTGATCGGCGCGCGCGGCGCGATGCTAAAACAAATTGGACAAGTGGCGCGCGCGGAAATTGAAGCGTGGGTAGGCCATCCAGTCTTTTTGGAATTGTGGGTCAGGGTGTGGGACGATTGGCGCGAGCAACCGAACCGTTTGCGCGAGTTGGGATTGGTCGAAGAATAATGGATTGGTTCTTGGTCACAGACAATTTGCACGCGCGCGAAAATTTTCAGCGGCGA
>JACQEA010000396.1 GCA_016200825.1 Chloroflexota bacterium
CCATCAGCGGCAATGCCACAATAATCGCGGCGATAATCGCGGCGGTGGGTGTAAATAAAATTTGCAGATTGAGCGATTGCGCGATAATGCTGTCGCGTCCGAGCGTGATGAGCAAATAATATCCGACGACGGAGGGCGGCAGAACGAGCGGAAGATTGATAAAGAGTTCGAGCAAAATTTTCGCGCGCGCGTTTGATCGCGCGAGAAAGAGCGCGAGCGCGAGACCGATAACGAAAATACCAATCGTCGCGGCGAGCGTGATTTGCAATGATAAAACAATCGGAGAGAGCATGGCTTTATTATCGCACAACTTGGATGCGATGTGAACTCGCGCGGAAAAATGATTGACAGCAAATTGCATTCGTGTTATGATGCGTTCGAAATTGTGACGGAGACAAATAATCGCAAGCGCGTTTCAAGAGAATCGCTGAGCGGTGAGAAGCGATACGCGCCGCGATGAATTCCACTCCCGAATTGGCGAACGAGAAAGCCGCAAGGCACAAGTTCGCTCGGAACGCACCGTTATCGCGCAGAGATGTTACGTATCACGTAAAACGTATTGCGTAATACGGAATAAAAAAGGTGGCACCACGAAGGCACAACGCCTCTCGTCCTGATGATGGATGAGGGGCGATTTTTTTGGGATGAGGACAATGGACGAAAGACGATTGATGATGGACGATAGACGGATGACGACTGGCAATTGACTTTGAACTTTTGGAGGACAAAATGATTGATTTACAACTCTTGCGGCAACAACCCGAAATTTTTCGCGAGGCGCTCCGCAAACGCGGCGAAGATATCGCGCTCGTGGACGAAATTCTCGCGGCGGATGAAGCGCGGCGAAAAATTCTCGCCGAGCTTGAAGCACTGCGCAACCAACGCAACACCGCGAGCAAAGAAATCGGCAAGATGAAAGAGGATGCCGCGCGGGAAGATGCCAAAGCGCGCGCGCGCGTGGTGAATGAAAAAATCGACGCGCGCGAAAAAGAAATCGCCGAAGTAGAACCGCGCTTGCGCGCGCTCGTCGCGGAACATCCAAACATCCCCGCGCCCGATGTTCCCATCGGCAAAGACGAAACGGAGAATGTCATAATAAAATCGTTTGGCAAACCCCGCGATTTTGATTTTGAGCCGCGCGCACATTGGGATTTGGGACCCGCGCTTGGCATTTTGGATTTCGAGCGCGGGATCAAGCTCGCGGGCTCGCGCTTTTTTGTGATGAGCGGCGCGGGCGCGAAATTGCAACGCGCGTTGTTGCAGTGGCTCTTGGATTTTCATATCGCGCAAGGCTATCGCGAATTTCAATTGCCGTACTTGGTGAAAGAAGACATCATGTTTGGCGCGGGACAATTGCCAAAATTCCGCGACAATCTTTATCGCGATTATGAACGTGACGCGTGGTTTGTGCCAACGGCCGAAGTGCCGCTGACGGGATTGCACGCGGGCGAAATTCTCAACGCGAAAAATTTGCCGCTGAATTACACCGCGTATACGCCGTGCTGGCGCAAAGAACCGATGTCGGCGGGCAAAGATGTGCGCGGCATCAAACGCGTGTATCAATTCGACAAAGTGGAAATGTACAAATATTGTTTGCCCGCAGAATCGGCAAAAGAATTGGAAAATCTTTTGAACGATGCGATTGCAACTGTTGCCGCGCTTGGGTTCACGTACCGCGTGAAAATTCTTTGCACCGGCGATTTAGGATTCAGCGCGCACAAAACGTACGATATCGAAGTGTGGTCGCCGGGTGTGAATGAATGGCTCGAAGTTTCGTCGTGTTCGAATGTTGGAGATTTTCAAGCGCGCCGTTCCAACATTCGCTTCCGCCGCGAAGCCGGCGCGAAAACAGAATTCGTGCACACGTTGAATGGATCGGGACTCGGCGTGCCGCGCACGATGATCGCGATTTTAGAAAACAATCAACAGAAAGATGGAAGCGTGGCGGTGCCTGAGGTGTTGCGCGAGCGCGCGATGAATCGGGTCGCGTTGTGTTTGTTCCGTACGGCATCGCGGGCGAAACGGTGCGCGTCGAAATTGTCGCGGAGAAAAAAAATTTCGCGCGCGGACGAATTGTAGAAATTGTAGAAGCGGCGCCCGCGCGCGTGACGCCGCGCTGCGCGCATTTTGGTGACTGCGGTGGTTGTCAATGGCAACACATCGCGTACGACGCGCAGTTGCAATTCAAAACGCAAATCGTGCGCGTACAATTCGCGCGCATTGGCAAAATGCCCGACGCGATTGTGCGCGAGACGATCGGGATGCGCGAGCCGTGGCGGTATCGCAACAACGCGCAATTTGTTTGCGATGACGCGGGTCGTTTATGTTTTCGCGCGTTCGAATCCAACGCGTTGGTGCGCATCAAAGAATGTCATATCATTCATCCGTTAATTGATGAAATGTTTCATGCGCTTGAATTGGATGGCGCGGGATTTAGCGGCGTCACGTTGCGCGCGGGCGCGAACACGAATCAAAAAATGATTATGCTGGAAAGTCCAGACAACGCGCCGCCCGAAATCGAAATGGATGAGCCCGCGTCGATTGCATTTCAAGTTCCAAGTGGTGAGACGGTCGCGTTGATTGGAAATGAAAAGTTGAGCGAGAGATTGAGAGATCGAGAGTTTGCATTTTCGCCCACCTCTTTTTTCCAAGTGAATACGGAAATGGCGGAGCAACTTGTCGCGCTCGTCGAAAAATATCTTGCGCCGCGCGCGACCGATATTTTGCTCGATGCGTACGGCGGCGTGGGCGTGTTTGGTTTGATGCTCGCGGCGCGTGTTGCGCGAGTAATTGAGATAGAAGAGAATCCGCGCGCGGTGAAAGATGCGCGCGCGAACGCGGCAAATATTTCCAAGATTGAATTTCATGTTGGCGCGGTGGAAAAAATCTTGCCGCGAATTGAATCGCGAATTGATCTCGTCGTCGCCGATCCGCCGCGCGCGGGAATGGACGCGCGCGTAATCGACGCGCTGATCGCGCAGAAACCGCGCGCTATTGCGTACGTCTCGTGTGATCCCGCAACACTCGCGCGCGATGCGCGAAAATTAGTTGACGGTGGTTTTGTTTTACGCGAGGTGCAACCTGTAGATATGTTTCCGCAAACGTATCATATTGAATGTGTCGCGTGGTTTGAAACGAGGATATCGCCATAGAGAACATAGAGGACATAGAGAAAATAAAAACGCGTTGACATTCTCGTTTGACGAGCCTCGCTCTCTCGCATACAATAAGAATAGAATGCCAACGGTTCTGAGAATCGGTCGCCATCGTTTCTTTTTCTTTAGCCGCGAAGATAACGAACCGCCGCATATCCACGTTGAGTCGGCTGAGAACGCCGCCAAGTTTTGGTTGCGCCCGGTTGCTCTTGAGTGGGCTGTCGGGTATAACTCAAAGGAAATCGGACAACTCAGGAAATTAGTTGAGGAAAATTCAGAATTCTTTTTGGAGAAATGGTATGAGTACGATCAGTGTCGTTAGCCCAACTGCTGTTTTGGCCGTTCACGTCCGCTTTGAAAACAATTCGCTCCTTGTTGCTCTCTCCGACGGGCGTGAAATTTCCGCGCCACTCGAATGGTTTCCGCGCTTGCGTGATGCGACACCCAAGCAACGCAAGCATTGGCGTCTTATTGCCAAAGGCATTGGGATTCATTGGGAAGATATTGACGAGGATATTGCTGTATCCACTTTGCTGCGAATGTAATCCATGACCTCCCAAGACCTCATCACGCGTTACAACAAAGGCGAGCGCGATTTTTCTAACGCGGAACTCGCGGGCGCGGATTTGCGCGAAGCAGTTTTGCGCGGCATCATTTTGCGCGGCGCAAATTTGGAAAAAGCCAATCTGAGTTGGGCAAATTTGGAAGAAGCCGATCTCGCTGGCGCGAAATTGGCGAATGCCCAACTCAACGCGACGCATTTGCGCGCGGCGAATTTATCGAACGCGAATTTGCCGAACGCGAAAATGAAAACCGTCGGCTTGAAAGACGCGAATCTCGCGGGCGCAAATCTAAAAGGCGCGGTGCTAGTCGGCGCAAAATTTCAAGGCGCGATTTTGCGCGGCGCGGATTTATCGCGCTGTCATCTCGATGGCGCGGATTTTTCGGGCGCAGATACGCGCGAAATGAAATTGCAATTCGCCGAACTGACCAACGTCGTCGGCTTGGAGATTACCGAAGAACAAAAATCGTGGAAAGCGGTGGATAAAGAAGACAAGCAACTCGGGGCGGCGGAATAGCCGCCCCTTTTTCTTTTTTTCTCCGTCCTCTCTTCATATTTGCTTCACAATCCCGCGCAATAATTTCGTTCAGAATATTTTCCTAAAGGAGGAAACTATGAACGAGAAATTCGTTCGCTTTATTTTGTCAGGACTGCTCGTGCTGGTGATCGCGTTCGGCGTTGGTGTGTACGCATACAACGCGGGCATCGCGCAAGGTGTGATTGATAGCGGCAAACTAACCGCGCCCGTGCCGAATCCGTACTTTGGATTTGGATACCATCCGTTTGGATTTGGCGCGTTCGGTTGTTTCGCGCCGCTGTTGTTCTTGTTCTTGATCTTTGGATTGATGCGCCTTGTTTTTTTCCGCGGTCATTACGGTTGGCGCGGGCGGATGATGCACGGTGAAAAAGACGTGCCGCCGATGTTTGAAGAATGGCACAAACGCGCGCACGAGACAAAATAAAAGTCGAATAGTCACATGGTCGGATAGTCGGATCGTCAAGCGTTCGACTGTCCGACTATTTGACGGTCCGACTATCTGACTAACAGATGAAAACAATTCTCGTCGTTGACGACGAACCGAAAATCGTTCAACTCGCGCGCGATTATCTGGCGCACGCGGGTTTTTCGGTTTTATCCGCGGGCGATGGCAAAACCGCACTCGCGATTTTTCGCGCCGAGAAACCGAATCTCGTTCTGCTCGATCTCGGTCTGCCCGAAATGGATGGACTGGATGTAACGCGCGCGTTGCGCAAGGATTCGTCCGTTCCGATCATCATGCTCACCGCGCGCGCGGAAGAAACCGATAAAATCGTTGGACTTGAAATCGGCGCGGACGATTACATCACGAAACCATTTAGCCCCAAAGAATTGGTCGCGCGCGTGCGCGCGGTTTTGCGCCGCCAAGAAAACGCGTTGACCGCAAACGAAATCATTCGCGTCGCGCAGGTCACGTTGGATGTCGCGCGCATGCGCGTGCAAGTCGGCGCGAAAGAGATTGAGGTCACGCCAACCGAATTTCAACTACTCGCCGCGCTCGCGCGCCAACCCGGGCGAATCTTTACGCGCGCGCAATTGCTCGAGGCGGTGCGCGGCGTTGCGTTTGAATCGTACGAACGCGCGATTGACGCGCACGTAAAAAATATTCGCCGCAAGCTCGAACCGAATCCGCGCGCGCCGCGTTTTATTCTTTCGGTGTACGGCGTCGGATATAAATTTGCGGATAAATAAATGATGCGCAATGTCATTCTGAACGAGCCCTTCATTCCGTTCAGGATAAACTCCGCGAGTGAAGAATCTTGTTGTTCCAAATAAATTCTTGCCTCTGTTTGTTGATTTCTGGTTGCTTTTGTGGCAACAAGACTCTTCGCTTCGCTCAGAGTGACAAAGAGTGTGTATGATGAGCAAGTAAATGATGCGCCGACATTTTCCTCACTCCCGCCCTCCATGGTGGCCCCCCAATGAACCATGGCC
>JACQEA010000397.1 GCA_016200825.1 Chloroflexota bacterium
GCGTCACATGCAAATGATTTTCCAAGACCCGTATGCTTCGCTCAATCCGCGTATGACCGTCGGCGATATTATCGGCGAGCCGCTGGAGGTGCATGATCTCGCCAAGGGCAACGAGAAAAAAAATCAGGTGCAAGAATTATTGCAAGTCGTCGGATTGAATCCCTATTTTGTAAATCGATATCCGCATGAATTCTCCGGCGGTCAGCGCCAACGCATCGGCATTGCGCGCGCGCTCGCCGTGCGCCCGGATTTTATCGTCTGCGACGAGCCGATTAGCGCGTTGGATGTTTCGATTCAAGCGCAGATCATCAACTTGCTCGAAGAATTGCAAGGGAAATTCAATCTCACGTTCTTGTTTATCGCGCATGATCTTTCGGTCGTTCGTCATATTTCCGACCGCATCGCGGTAATGTATCTCGGCAAAATCGTCGAGTTGACCGACCGCACGTCGCTGTACACGAACCCGTTACATCCGTACACCAAAGCGTTATTGTCCGCCGTGCCGATTCCTGATCCAGTGATTGAGGAAAAACGCGAACGCATTATTTTGACCGGCGATGTTCCAAGCCCGGTGCATCCGCCGAGCGGTTGTCGTTTTCACACGCGTTGTCCGCTCGCGATTGATATTTGTAAACGCGTCGATCCTGAATTCCGCGATGTCGGGAGCGGTGGTCATTGGGTGGCGTGTCACGTGGTTTAAGATTCGCAAGAGATTGTTTTTGCGAACTCGAAAATAAATTGACGTTCTCGCGTACCTGTGTTATAGTTTTGGCATTCTTTGACAGAATGCGTGCAACGATAACGATATCAGATCTCTAAAATTTTCAACGTTGAAGGAGGTGGTGTCTAGCATCCGCGCAGAGTGAATCACCTAGTCACAAGAGGTTTGCATATTCTCAGGAGGAGAAGATGAAAAAGCTCGTACTATTTACGTGCATCGTGCTTGCGTTCGCGATCTTCGTCGCGGCGTGCGCGCCTGCACCAACCGCAGTCCCGGCTCCCACTGCCGCGGCGACATCCGCCGCGCCAAAAGTTGAGCCAACTAAAGCCGTAGCCGGACCCAAAGTTTTACGATTGGGTCGCTCGACTTTTCCTTCGGTCGTTGATCCGCAACGATCGTCGTTCGGCATCGAGATCGAAGTTTTGAAATTCTGCTATGAAGGCATTACCGCGATTGATGCCAAGGGCAACATTGGTCCCGGCGGCGCGGATACCTGGAAGTCAGCCGCGGATGGATTAAGCATGACCTTCCACATCCGCGAAGGTTTGAAACGCGCGGATGGCACGGCGATGAACGCGTCCGATTATGAATACGCGCTCAAACGCGAAGTAGATCCCCGCTTGACCGACAAGCAATACACCGACATTGTATCTGATGTCAAGGGCGCGAGCGCGTTGATTGACCTTGAAGGTACAAAAGTGTCGGATGCAGATTACGCAAAATTATTCGCCGCGTATGGTGTCAAAGCCGATGACAGCAAGCGCGAACTGACCGTGAGTTTCAACGCGCCAATCGGTTACTGGCACTATATCGCTTACACGTGGGTTACTTATCCCACTGACAAGAAAAAAGCCGATGCCGCGCCAGACAACTGGTGGACGAAAGCCGATGGACACAATTGCAATGGTCCATTCAGCATCAAAACCTATGAAGATGGCAAACGCATCGTTTACACCGCCAATGCAAACTATTGGCGCGGCAAGCCCAAATTAGACCGCGTCGAAGTCACATACATCACCGACGAAGTCCAACGCTTTGAAGCGTACAAAAAGGGCGAGTTCGACGAAGTGGATGTCTCTCCTGCCACGCTCGATTCGGTCAATTCGGATGCAACTCTGAAAGCCGAATTCTTGCGCTACGCAGGTGCTTCGACCCGCGCGCTTCAATTCAACAACGCGCGCAAACCGTTTGACGATAGAAACGCGCGCGTCGCGTTCTCTCAAGCTTGGGATCGAAAAGCCTGGGTGCGCGATGTGTTGAAGGGAATCGGTGTTGCGAGCACGCGCTGGTTGCCGCCCGGAGTTCCCGGCGCGCAAACAGGAAAACCCGGCGTGCCTGACACCGATGCCAAAGCCGCCGTCGCAACATTGATCAGCAATGGCTATGGCACTGCGGATGGCAAAAAAGTGGACTGCGCTAAACTCGGTGAACTAAAGCTGACCTATGGTGCCAGCGCCCAAGCACATGCGCGTTTCCAATTCCTCGCCGGCAACTTTGTTACGGCGTTCAACTGTGCCGTGACACTCGACCCAGTTGATCCAACTGTCGCGACTGCGCTCACCAAAGATCCAAAGACAACTCCGCAGATCGCGTACGGCGGCTGGATTCAGGATTACCCACATCCTCAGAATTGGCTGAGTGTTTACTTCAAGTGCACAGCGTTTGCAAAACGCTATTCGTACTGCAACAAAGACAACGATGCCTTGGTGTCGAAAGCAGACCAGACCTTGAACTTTGACGAATCCGTCAAATTGTATTCGCAAGCCGAAGATACAATTTTGAAGGACGTTCCGTTCGCGTTCGGGATTCACTCTGA
>JACQEA010000395.1 GCA_016200825.1 Chloroflexota bacterium
GAGCATGAATATTGGTTGATGATGCAAACAGTTTGCGCGCGTGTCCGCGAATTGACTTCGGAAGGTGGCGCAATTTATTTTATGCAACGCGAAAAAAACTCCGAAGCCGTTCTGCAATGTTTGCGTGAAACAGGTTGGACGTTGCAAAACCTGATTATTTGGACCAAGCGAACATCAGCGGTGCCAAATACAATCCGCTTTGGCAAGCAATACCAGATCATTGCATTCGCAACAAAAGGCAAACGTCCGCGCGTATTCAATCGGATGCGAATTGACGCGCCCCTGCGCCCCGAATACAAGTATGAACGCGAGAATGGACTCTTCGTTACGGATGTCTGGGATGATATTCGCGAAATGACGGCGGGCTACTTTGCGGGCGACGAAGCGATTCGGTTGAAAAATGGAGACCGCGCGCATAAGCAACAATCGCCGATCGCGTTGTTGCTGAGAATTATTTTGTCTTCAACATTGCCAGATGATCTCGTGCTTGACCCATTTGCTGGAACTGGGACGACGCTCGTTGTGGCAGAACAATTAGATCGCCCATCGGTTGGCATCGAAATTGATCCGAAAAATGTAAAACTGATTGAGAGCCGATTGGCAGAAATGCGCGAAGCAGATTCGATAGAATCATTTCGCGAATACTATCGGTTCTCACCTAATTTGGAAAAGATTTGGAAGGGCGCGCCTATGAAAATGAAGCGAAGTAAACAGGCAATTGGTCTCGGAGTTTCGGGAACTTAATCTCGACTTAGATTCTGTTCGGGATGCATATGTCAAGGCATTTCCTGACACAGAATCTAATGTGAAAATTGGATTGCTGAGCGGACAGTTGCATAGGTTTACAAATAGAATCCAGAAAGGCGATGCCATTCTTACACCTGGTTTTCGAAAGGGCTTGATCCTAGTGGGACGAGTAAATGGCGATTATGAATATAGTTCGAAATGGGGAGATGCTTGCCCTTACAGTCATCGGCGTGCCATGAAATGGGTTGCAGAGATTCCGCGTTCTAGTCTACCCGATGAAATGAAAATGACAGCTTGGAACACCGTTTTCGACATAGGCCAGTTTAAGCAGGTGATTGATAAGTGGTTGGCTACACCTTCAGGGAAAGAGTCTCGATGGCTCTCAGGGGAGCCAATGCGACAAGCAATTCTAGACAGGCTCAAAGAACGAATGAATGACGATGAATTTGAAAAGTTCGTCGCTGCTCTCTTAAAGGTTTTGGGGTTTGAACGAACGGAGGCAATTGGTGGACCTGGGGATGAAGGAATTGATGCACTTGGTACACTAGATGTTTACGGACTAGGCCAAGTCAATTTGAAAGTTCAGGTCAAACATGTTGCGCCCGATAAAGAAATTGGCGACAACGTTGTAAGAGCATTTCGAGATGGCATTCTGCAGGATGAACATGGTGCAATAATAACCACTGGCAAATTCCATCCCAACGCTGTTGAGGTCGCGAATGACCCACGTAAGAAAACCATTTGGCTCATTGACGGCGAGGAGTTAGTAGATTTGGTACTCAAGCATTATCAGGACTTTCGCTCCAATTGAAATCGTAGTTGCTTTAGGTGTCACCCTGAGCGTAGCGAAGGGTCTCGCGAGTTCCAATTAGCGAGATTCTTCGCTTCGCTCAGAATGACAGGCGAAAGTCCTGATTATGAAACTTTGGAGGAAATGTGGAAAACAAAACTGAATTTACGTAGAGAATATCAAATTGAAGTGAGCAAGTAAGGGTTAAGCATAATGAACTTCTTCCCGATTACCCTCGAAGGCACTTACGTCCGCGTTGAACCGCTCGCACAGAAACATTGCGACGATTTATTTTTGGCATCGCAGTATTCCGAAATTTGGGAGTTGATGATTACGCCCGCGCCAAAAACGCGCGACGAGATGCGAACATGGATTGAAATATCGCTTGAGCAAGTCGCGGCGGGGACGCATGTTTGGTTTGCAATCGTGGAACGCGCAGATAATCGCGCGGTCGGTGTGACGAGCTATATGAGCATCGCGCGCGCGGATCGCGGCTTGGAAATTGGCGGGACGTGGTTGACACCTTCGACATGGCGCACCGCGATCAATACTGAATGCAAATATTTGTTGTTGCGTCACGCGTTTGAAGAACTCAGATGCATTCGCGTGCAATTGAAAACGGACGAGCGCAACCTTCGATCGCAACGCGCGATTGAGCGATTGGGCGCGGTGAAAGAAGGCGTGCTGCGGAAATATCAAATCTCGCAAAATAATTTTCCGCGTAACACGGTGATGTATAGCATCGTGGATAGTGAGTGGAGCGCGGTGAAGAAAAAGTTGGAAAGTTTTCTGAACAAGCCACAGAATCACACGGAAACACACGGAAAGATGTCATTCTGAGGGAGCGAAGCGACCGAAGAATCTCGCGAATAAATTTGAAAACCAAAGTTACAAGTGAGATGCTTCGCTTCGCTCAGCATGACAAACTCTTTTGTGTCCTTCTGTGTGATTCTGTGGCAAAGAGAATGACAAATGCTAAAAAAAGTTCTCGTTGCTAATCGCGGTGAAATTGCGGTGCGAATATTGCGCGCGTGCCGCGAACTCGGACTCGAAACGGTCGCGGTGTATTCCGATGTGGATCGCAACGCGCTGCACGTTCGGTACGCGAATGAAGCATTCAACATCGGTCCCGCGCCCGCGCGCGAATCGTACTTGCGAGTTGATCGCATCATTGACGTGGCGTTGCGCGCCAAAGCCGACGCGATTCATCCTGGCTATGGATTTCTCGCGGAGAATGAACGCTTTGCGAAAGCGTGCGCGGAAGCGGGAATTGTTTTTGTTGGTCCGCCCGCGAGTGTAATCGAAGCGATGGGAAATAAAATCCAAGCGCGGCTCACGGTTTCGAAACAAGGTGTGCCTGTTGTGCCTGGCACGTACGAACCGTTGCGCGACGACGACATGATCGCGCAGGCGGAAAAAATTGGATTTCCGTTGATGGTCAAAGCCGCGGCGGGCGGCGGCGGCAAAGGGATGCGCCGCGTCGAACGCGCGGAAGAATTATCGCCCGCGATCACGCGCGCGCGCAGTGAAGCCGCGAGCGCGTTTGGGGATGATTCCGTTTATCTTGAAAAAATTATCGAGCACGCGCGCCATATCGAAATTCAAATTCTCGCGGATTCAAAAGGCAACGTGATTCATCTCGGCGAACGCGAGTGCTCGATTCAACGGCGTCATCAAAAGTTAGTCGAAGAATCGCCGTCGCCGATTGTGGATAAAGAGATGCGCGAAAAAATGGGCAAAGCCGCGGTGCGCGCGGCCGAAGCCGCCCAGTACGTCAACGCAGGCACGATTGAATTTCTCGTTGATAATGAACGCAATTTTTATTTTTTGGAAATGAATACGCGTTTGCAAGTGGAGCATCCTGTCACGGAACTCGTCACGGGCGTGGACATTGCGAAAGAAATGTTGCGCGTCGCGTCGGGGCGTCCGTTGAGCGTGAAGCAAAAAGATGTGCGGCTGAATGGTTGGGCGATGGAATGTCGCATCACGGCGGAAGATCCGTTCAATGGCTTTTTGCCGTCAACGGGAAAAATTATTTCGCTCTTTGAGCCAACGGGGCCGGGGGTGCGCGTCGAGAATGGCGTGTACGAAGGTTTTGAAGTCTCGCTCTATTACGATCCACTCATCGCGAAATTATGCGTGTGGGGACCCGATCGTCCGACCGCGATCATGCGGATGAAGCGCGCGTTATCGGAATACAAAATTCTGGGAATTCAAACTTCTATCCCGTTTCATCAAAAACTTTTCGAATCCACCGCGTTTATCGCGGGACATTTTGATACCGCGTTTCTCGATGAACGTTTTACGATGGAACAAGGCGGCGATGAAGAGCATGAAAAAGTTGCCGCGATTGTCGCGGCGCTGCTCACGCACGATCGGCGGCAACATGCGATCGCGATTCCGCCCGCATCGAGTAGTGCGCGCGCGGGCTGGAAAAAATTTCGGTCGTGGGAAAGTATGGGGAGATGATCCTCACGTCATTGCGAGAAGGGCTCTAGCCCGACGAAGCAATCCCCAAGTATCTCGGAGATTGCTTCACGCCTTCGGCGTTCGCAATGACGTATGAGTTGTTATGAAATACACCGCGATCATCAACGACCAGACGTACGAAATCGAAATCAGCGCGAACAATTCCGTGCTCGTCAACGGCGAGCCGCACACGATTGATTTTCGAAGCATTGACGGCATCGCGCTCTTTTCGCTTTTGATTGACAACGCGTCGTGGGAAACGCTCGTGCAACGCGAAGGCGATCAATATCGCGTGGTGATTGATGGACATTTGCATGTTGTGGATGTGCAAGATGAACGCACGCGTAAAATCGTCAAAGCGACCAAAGGCGCGGTTGCCGCGACGGGTGAAATCGCGATCAAAGCGCCGATGCCAGGGCTCGTGCGCGAGGTGAATGTGAACGCGGGCGACGCGGTAAAAGCGCGGCAAAGTATTGTGATCTTGGAAGCGATGAAAATGGAAAATGAAATCCGCGCGCCGCGCGAAGGAATCGTCAAAGAAATTCGCGTGAAAGCGGGCGATAAGGTGGAGCAGGGACAAGTGTTGGTGGTGGTGAAGTAATATTCACCACAGAGGCACAGAGGACACAGAGGGAAAAAATTTTACCGCAAAGGCGTGAAGAAAAAAATAAAAATGTAAGCCACAGAATCACACAGAAACACACGGAATAGGGGAGAAAGAGAGAAAAAAAATTACCGCCAAAGCTTGTCCTGAGCGAAGCGAATGGGACGCAAAGACGCGAAGAAAAAATAAGATCGTTAGCCACAGAATCACACGGAAACACACGGAATAAAAGCAGAGAGAAAAAGTCTTACCGCCAAGGCGCGAAGAAAAATCTTTAAAAAATTTTCTTTGTGTTCTTTGTGCCTTTGGTGAGAAGGAATTTTCATGACACGCAAAC
>JACQEA010000385.1 GCA_016200825.1 Chloroflexota bacterium
CTTCATTGTTCTCACCTCCCTTCATATAAAATTTTTTTCTTTTGGTTCTGTCACTTAATCTTTCTTGCCTCTGATCCATCGGCTGAACCGCGCGAGAATATTTCCCAAGCGAATGTTGGTTTTGATTTTCATTCCAATTCACCTACTTAGAGCAACTATCAAAATGAAGTGAGGCAAGCATGTCATTCTGAGCACAGCGAAGAATCTTGTAGTTTCAATGAGAATCTCGCTCACTGTCGAGGCAACAAGACCCTTCGCTATCGCTCAGGGTGACATTGTGGCTCATTTTGTTAGGCACTCTTAATATCGCGGCGGACCAAAGGTCCACCACTTTAAATCGCGCAGGGTCTGCGCGCCTTTCGCTAACACCGCGCGCGCGCCGCGCAGTACATCATCCACAATGGTTCCGGCTTTCAGATTCGTTTTGACTTTCATTGTTTTCACTTCCCTTCAAAATTCCGTGTCGTGTTTACGCAGTGGCTAATCGCGCAGAGATCAAATCCTTGCGAAGGGATCAAGTATCATTGTCATGCTGAGTAGATTCGCTTCGCTCACTGTAAACTCCGCGAAGCATCTCGTTGACTCGCTTGACTTCGGAGTGTATAGCGAGATTCTTCGCTCCCAGAGTTTATCCTGAGTGAAACGAAGGAGTCGCTCAGAATGACATTGTAACTTTTCTTTTTTTGCAGGAATAAATATCTCTGTGAGTTTAGCCAGTCCCCCGACCAAACCTAATCGCGCCAGCTTTGGATCCACTTGACCAATCGGGAAAGATTACTACCCACGCGCAGGTTTGATTGCACTTTCATTGGAATTGACTCCTTTGTAAATGGGACACTGAAAAACCATGTCCTGAGCGAACGCGAAGGAACTAAACACTGAATTATTGTCTGCGTTTGTCCGTGTTCGTCCGTGTCCAATTGGTTTTCATTTCAAAAATTGGGAAACTTTTTATTCAACCATTGCCGCCGCGCTTCGCAACCGCAATCAATTCCGGTGATGCGCGAAAAAGCATTCGTGACGCGATCAATCCCGGTCGCGCGCGTAAAATCGGCGAGCCGATCACCCAATCCCATTCCAACTTTAAGATTCGTTTTGACAGGCATATGTGTGACCTCTAGGATGTCGCGGTTGCCTTGCGCGATTTACGCTGACGCGTTGATTCTGCTTCAACGATTATTTCTTTTGAAGCAACCTTTGATTCAGGTTCATCGAGATCGCGCAAAATCGCGGTAAAGACGGCGGTGTTATCTCCCGCGACGCGATGAATAGATTCGATCGCGTCTTTTTCGCGTTCTTTTTCCGTCGCGAGATACATCTGTGGCTCTACGGTGACGAGTCCTTTGCTCAGTAGTCGCGCGTGAAGACGATGCCCAAATTCTTTGTGTTGCATTGGCGCGTCGAGCCAGGCTTGATATGCCAAAAACGCTTTTACTTCGCGCTGAACCTGCCCCGCGTGCCAATGCGCTAAACTGTACAACAGGACCGCATCTTCAACGGCTTGCTTGAGCCCGGGATCGTAATTTAATTGCGCCGTCGTGAGCCAGCCGATGTCAATGTTCAAGCCCACGCAAAATTGCGCGACCTTGTTGCTGAAATTCTCGACTTGTTTTTCGTTTAACTCGGCGAGCCACGCGCTGAAATTATCCGCCGAAGTCGGCACACCCGCGAGCAATTGCGTCCGCCGCGAAATCGGCATGTCAGCAACCCATTGCCGATATTGTTTGGCGAGATTGCGCCGGTCGGTGATCAATTTCAAGCGGCCGCGCACACCGCCGTACAATTCACTCGCGCGCGCGCTCGCTTGTTTAGAAAATTTGCCGGCTTGAACTACCGCGGTTTTGGAAACGCGCGAAGTTTGTTCAGCCGCGGCTTTGGAAAACTCACCGGCTTTTTCCGTCGCGGTTTTTGACAATTCACCGGCTTTGCTGCCAGCTGTTTTTGATAATTCGCCGGCTTTTTCCGTTGCGGCTTTTGAAAATTCGCCGGCTTTGGTGCCTGCCGTTTTGGAAAATTCACCGGCTTTCTCGACTGCAGTTTTGGAAAATTGACCGGCTTTATCGGTGGCGGTTTTTGTGAACAGACCGGCTTTTTCCGTCGCCGTCTTGGAGAACTGACTTGCTTTTTCACCCAAGACTTTGGTGTCCGGCGGTTTCGGCGCCCAAGCCGGTTTGAAAACCAGCCACGCCACCAAAACACCCGCAACTGCTAATAAGATATACATGCGATTCCTCCTTCTGATTCGAAAAATTCCGTGCGCCAATTTTCAGAGTTGGGTTCGACAAACACCTCCTCTTTGTGCATAAATTTCATTTCGAGGTAGCATTCCTCTTGCACGTGGACAGTTCAATTTGCCACAGAACCACACAGAATTTCACAGAAATTTTCCGTGTGTTTCTGTGTGATTCTGTGGCTAAACAGCCACTCCACGATTAAATGTGATGTTACCTATTTCGATTTCACTTGGAAATTTTCGGGATTGAATCCGCTGGGCCACCGCGTCTCTTGATCAAAACGGATTGCATTAAAGCTTACTTCTTTGTCAACCGGTTTTCCTTTAATGACAAACTGATTTTTGAAAATGGCATTGCTCAAATCCGCGCCGAACAAATTCACGCCCTTGAACACAACTCCCGCCAGCCGCGCTCCGGCAAACGACGTGCGGCTCAGCACCGTTCCCGCTAAACTTGCGCTGATAAAAATTTCGTCTTTGCCATCTTTCGCCACGTCAGCAAAAACCGCGCCGCTTAGATTCGCGCCGGTTAAAACCGCGCCGCCCAAAAAAGCATTCGCCAAATAGGCGTTGGTCAGATTCGCCGCGTCCAAACTCGTGCCTTTCAAACCCGCCGCGCGCAAATTCGCGCCGCTCAAATCGGCGCGCCGCAATTCAGAGCCGTCCAGAGTCGCGCGAAAAAAAACCGCGCCCGAAAAATTCGCGCCGCTCATCTTTGCCCCCGCCAGATTCGCGTTGACGAACGTTGCGCCGCGCAGATTCGCATCGCGTAAATCCGACGCGCCTAATTGCGCTTCGGTGAGGTCGGCGCCGGACAAATCTGCTCCGCTTAAATTTGCGCCGCGCAAATCTACGCCGATCATTCGATTGCCGGTCAGCCGCGCGCCGCCCAAGTCCACACCAATCATGCGCGTTTTATTCATCACCGCGGATTCAAGCTGACTATTTATCAACACCGCGCGCGTCAACACCGCGCCGGAAAGATTCGCGCCTTTGAGATTCGCCTCGGTAAGATCCGCGCCGATCAGTCGCGCATTGCGCAGATTCGCGCCAATCAAAATCGCGCCGCGCAGATTCGCGCCGTCCAAGATCGCTTCGCTCAAATCTGCGCCGGTCAAATCCACGCGCGTGAGATCGGTGCCAGCAAAATTCGAGCGGCTCAATTTTGCCTTGCTCAATATCGCGCCGCTCAATTTAACGCGCGTGAGATCGCGATTGCTCAAATTCTCGCCGCTGCATTTCGGCGGACAGTTGGCGCTGAACCCGCTGCAACTTGCCACCGCGCTGGAGACGCACAGCGTAATAATACTTAGACGCAATTTGTTTGCCGTCCAAAGTTTCCGCAAAAAAATTTGCATGTCTAGCGATTCTGCCACGCCGGCGCGGGGAGCAACGGCGCGCGCGCTTTAAATTTTTCGGGATAGACGATGACGAAATCCTGTCCGATGATTTGCGTCAACAAAACCGGATGCGCATTCTGACCAGATTCGTCAAACGCGATGGGACCGAACAAAGTATTTTCCAATCGAATTTCCGATAATGCTGTGCGCAGGGTGTTGCGAACTTGAGTCACATCCGACCAAACGACAGTCCGTTTTGCCGCCGCTTGCTCCAACGCGGCTTTGATCACATACAGCGCGGTATACGTAGAGACCGCGCGAATTCCCGCCGCGCTGGAGAATCGTTCGCTAAATTTATTTCCAAAAGTTTTGCTGTTCTGGCTTTTGTCATCGCGCCAAGGCACATCCGTCGTCCATTGCGAACCCACGATTACATATTCGCCCACTTTGGCGTACGCGGAAGTGATAAAGGGACCCGTAATCGCCAAATATATTTTTGGATTCAAGTCTAGCTCTTGCGATTGTTGCATCAATCCGATCGCATCATCCAAATCGCTCGATTCAAAAAAAATAATATCGGGATGGCCTTGCTTGACGCGCGTTAATTGACTGCGATAATCTTTCGCGCGAAATCCGTACAATTCAGCCGCGACGAAACTGATGCCCGCCTCGCGCGTTTCTCGTTCGACCGCGACAAACGTACTGCGATTCGAGACCGTGTTACTATACAGCATCGCGAGCGAGCGCGGATTCAACGCGGGCGGCAAATTGCGGATAAAGTCAAACATCGCGCCGACGAGCATTGATTCCGACGCCGCGAGCCGAAACACCCAACGATAACCAATCGCGGTTACCAATTCGCCGGAGACGGAAGGGACCAAGAATGGAATCCGCAAATTTTCTGTTACCGCCGCGACGGTCAACGCAGTCCCCGTGCTAGCCGTTCCGATGATCGCGACGACCGACGATTGCTCGCCTAATGTTTTCGCCAGCGCGCGCGCGGTGGCTGGATCCGTTGCATCGTCTTTGACAATCAATTGCAATTTGCAATTACTAATCCCGCCCGCCGCGTTAATTTCGTCCGTTGCCATTTCCAACGCGCGCGATTGTTCTATCCCATTACCCGCCGCGCCGCCAGTGAGAGAAGTTACGAGTCCAACCGGAACAATGCAACCGGCAACTTGAATTTCTTTTGTCGGTAAGGGAGCCAGTAAATTGCCGCCACACGCGACCAGAAAAAGACATTCGATCAAACCAATCAGCCAGCGAATTTTTTTCATCACACCTATTCCTGAAAAACCGCTTCCGGCGGTACCTGAAAGCCATCGGGCCAACGCGTCTGTTTGTCATAGCGCGCGCCTTTGAGATCCACATCGTGATTGATGAGCGCGCGTTTGGCGGCGTTTAATTCCATGATTTTGGGATCGAAAACGGAATCGCCAAAATCAATTGGCTCACTGTAGAGCATCACCGCGCCGCCGAGA
>JACQEA010000386.1 GCA_016200825.1 Chloroflexota bacterium
CGCACACGAAAAAATTAGTCAACAAATCGAAACGGACGATAAGTTGCGCCGCGAAGTGCTCGCGATTAAAGAGCGATTGTATCAGCAAGCACCAAAGTAGATTGCAGTTAGGGCGTGTATGCAAAAAGGTTTATTGTCGCTTGCTTTGTTAAAAAATCTTGTTGTCAAACGCTTTCGAATACTGCAAAAAGATTTTGCATACACGCCCTAGTATAACGAAAGAAAAAGGAACCTTCGGGTTCCTTTTCTATTTTGAACAACCAAAATGGTTGTATTGTCAATTCTTATGTGCATGTGGAAGATGTGGACAACTTTCAAAAATGTGGATAACTGCCCTATTACTGGGGATAACCAAGCGGTTATGGGGATAACCACTCCTTTACCAGTTCTAACAATACTAGAAATAGTATGGTTTGCGGAAAATGCTACTATCTATAGGATGTTATCACGCTTGCCATAATTTCCAGAAAGACAAGCCAAAAAATTACCAACAGGCACAACACAATGTTCGAAAATTTTGATTGAATGTCTGCCGCTAGTGACCGCGTAGCAGATCTAAAATTTCGCAATAGGTCGCGTAAATCTGTACGGCTGTTCTTTGTACACACATATCCACAGCCCCTACTACTACAAAGTACTATTTATTAAGTAATCTGAAAATAAAATTAATCGCGATTGTCAATGCGAGACTTAGCAAGATCGAAGACGCGAGAGGAAATAGGCAAGTAAAATTGTCGCGCTGAATCACAATGTCGCCCGGCAATTTTCCAAAGCCCGAAACTTTGCCGAGCAACAACAATCCGCCGCCCACTAGCACCAGTACTATTCCAAGTGCGATGATTAGTTTTCCAATATCTTCCATAATTTATTTTCGCCGATACAGAGTCAAAAAGCGCGTCAGCTTTTCGTCGCGCGTCCACGCGACCGACGCGCGTTCATATTCTGGCACCGCGTCAAAAAGTGTTCCATAGATCACTACATATTGCGGTTGACGCGCGATCACGTACCCTAAATCGAATTTTTCGTGGCCCGGAGTTCCTTGCCCCAACGTCGGCACTTGCAATCGTCCGATGTACAAATCATTGATTCCGAACATATCCACCGCCGGCAATTCCGCAAAATACGGCACCTGACCCGCGGCATCTACCGCGATCAAAGTCCCGCGCGGCACATTTGCGTTCAACCATTTTCCGATTGTTTCACGCGCGCGCGTTGCATTCGCCGCGTCGAACCCGCGAATGTAAATTCCATACTCGCCGTTCCACGACGACGCGATCAATATCAGCGCGGCAAGAACACCGCTCGCGATTATCCCCAACTTGTTCGCGCGATATGCTACGCGCTTCGACCATCTCTCCACAACCCACGCGAAAATTTTATTCAAACCTGTGGAAAACAAGAGATAAAAGAATGGCAAGAGCGGCGCGAAAAATCTTCCCACCGACCAATCTCCGCCCACATAAACAATGTACGCAGAATAAACAAGGATGATGATGGCGAAGTAGGAGGTCCAGATTATTTGTGTCATTGCGAGGAGCGGCAGTTTGCGCCGCGACGAAGCAATCCCCGAATTGATGTTTGGAGATTGCTTCGCAAAAATCGCTCGCAATGACAAGGCGAGAGCGGCGAGTAACGGCACGATCACAACCCATCCCAAATGCACGTTCACAAATTGTTGCAAATGATTCCACCCACGCTCGATCTGCGCGGCAGGACCCGCGGCAGACACTTTGGCGTAAAAAGAATTCGGCAGAAACGATTTGTAATAAAACCAGCGCGCGAGCCAGTACGGAACAAAAATCGCGGCGAACGCGAACACGCGCGCGAAATCGCGCCGAGTGAATACCCGCCGTTCAAATAAAACGTGCAGCGCAACTTGATGCGCGACCGTGATCGCGAACACGAGCGCGCCTTCGGGACGCGTCATTGCCGCAAGCGCGAAAAAAATACCGGAGAGGGGAACGGGTGACGGGTGACGGGTGACGTCATTTTTTGTCTGCGTTAATCCGCGTTCATCCGCGTCCAATTGATTTTCTTTAACATACAACAGTGCGCCCGCGAAAATCAAAAACGCGAAGAGCGGTGTCTCTAATCCGGCAACACCCCATAACACAAACGATCCATCGGCCGCGAGCAATAACGCGGCGAGAATGCCAACTCCGCGCGGCGCGTGTACATATCGCGCAAAATGAATAACGAGCGCAAGCGTTCCGAGCGCAAAGAGCGCGCCGATCAGCATACTCGCGCGACCTACATCAACACGCGCGCCTTCTAGCGGAATGAAAAGTGCCGTCCACAGAAAATTTGTGAATCCTTCTACGCGTTCGTTCGGATTGAAAACCAAACCGTAGCCGTGAATCGCGTTTTGCGCGTATCGAAAAGAAATGTACGCGTCGTCTACCGCGTCGGTGCCGAGAGCGAAGAAGTAAAAAAGAGAATGAGCGAGGAAAAGAGCAGTAAGCAGTAACCAGTAAGCAGTAGACAGTCGCGAGGGTTTCATTCCTGATCTAGCAACCCAGACATTTTCAAAACTTCGGCAGACCATGCGCGTGCTTCTATTGCAAGTTTTGTGCGCTCATCAGTATTTTCTTGCACACGATTCCATTTCGAGTGCCACAAGGTAAGCGCGCGTTGAATTTCTACAAGACGCGCCGCGTCATCAAAGCGATCCTGCAAAAGGTCAGGCGCAATCCATTCGATGAATGCTTGGCTGTGTTCAAGGGCGTTTTTGGCTACATTCAACCCAGTAATGTTGATTCCGTTTGCAATGCGCGCCAAGTCAGATGCCAAATGACCCAAGCGCATTCGTATATTTTGCTGAAGAAAATGTTCACGCGTTTCTTGAGCTATCATTACAACAATCTTTCCTGCTCGTTCCGCTCCGAAAATTTCAATCCCAAATGTTCGTACGCGCCGCGCGTGGCGACGCGGCCGCGCGGCGTGCGATCCAAAAATCCCAGTTGCAACAAGTACGGCTCGTACACATCCATAATCGTATCCGCTTCTTCGCTGATGGAAGCCGCGATGGTTTCCAATCCCACCGGCCCGCCGTTATATTTTTGAATGATTGTCGTCAGCACTTTGCGATCTACCTCGTCGAGTCCCAACTCATCCACTTGCAGCATCGCGAGCGATTCGTGCGCGACCGGCGCGGTAATCGCGCCGTCAGCGCGCACTTGCGCGTAATCGCGCACGCG
>JACQEA010000393.1 GCA_016200825.1 Chloroflexota bacterium
AATTAAAGTTGGAGTCTATCCGCCCATCGCCGCGCTGATGTTATCGCGATTGATTCCGCGCAAAAAAGCATTCGAACTAATTCTCACGGGCGATTCCATCGACGCGCGCACCGCCGCGCAATTGGGATTGGTGAACGCGGTTGCAGCGCCCGAGGAATTTGAAAACGCGGTCGACGCGTTTGTCGCGCGGCTCGCGAATTCAAGCGGCATCGTTTTGCGCCACGCGAAACGCGCGGCGAATTTGGCTTTGCGCGCTGAAGATTTTCGCGCGCTCGCGCAAATCGAGGAATTGTATTTGAACGAGTTGATGCAAACGCACGATGCGAATGAAGGGTTGAACGCGTTTATGGAAAAGCGCGCGCCGAAATGGGAAGAGAAATGACCCGCGCTTCGTCATTGCGAGAAGCGAAGCGACGAAGCAATCCCCAAGTCACAAGGAGATTGCTTCGTCGCAAAGACCGCTCCTCGCAATGACAGTGACAGGAGAAGGAACAATGCTTTGGGATGCTTGGCAAAACAAATCCGCAGATGAGGTTATCGCGCTGTGCCGCGATTTAGTTGAAGACACCGATTTTCCCACCGTGAAAAAATGGAAACGCGCGGGCGGCAAAGTGGTAGGACATTTCCAAGTTTATTTTCCCGAAGAAATCGCGCACGCGGCGGGAATGTTGCCGGTGAAATTGCGCGGCTCACAAGTGGATCGCAAACGCGCGGACGCGCATTTCGGTTCATACATCTGCTCGATTCCGCGCTCGTCGCTCGAATTGTGTCTCAGCAAAACGCTCGACCTCGATATGTTCGTGACGCATCCGATCTGCGATGTCGCGCGCAATCTCGCGGGCATTTGGGCGCGCAATTTCAAATACCCCGCGCAAATTCTGTATCTCCCGCAAAACGCCAACTCGAAATATTCCGCGCGCTATTTGCGCGATGAGTACGCGCGGCTCGCGCGTGAACTCGAAACCATTGCCGGACGCGCGATCACAACCGATGCGCTCGCGAATTCGATTCGCGTCTTTAATGAGAATCGCCGTTGGATGCGAAAGTTGTACGAGATCAAACGCGAAACGCCGTGGCTCTTGCCGATTGACGAAGCCTTCGTTCTCGTCAGTGTCGGTGCGTTGATTCCGCGCGAAGAACACAACGCGTTGCTCGCGCACGTCGTTCCGCAAATCGAAAAGCGCGACGCGAAAAAGCAAGACAAAATTCGCGTCGTATTCGAAGGCGGATTCTGCGAACTTCCTCCGCTCGATTTGCTCCGCGTCATTTCGCAATCGTGTTACGTCGTGGACGACGATTTACATATCGGCTTGCGTTGGATTTTGGAAGATGTCGCAACCGAAGGCGACGCGCTGTTGAATCTCGCGGACGCGTATCTCAACAAATCGTCATACTCGCCTGTGCAACACGATTTGCGCAAGCCGAAAGAAAAAATGTTGTTGCAACGTCTGCAAGGCGCGCATGCGCAAGCGGCAATCGTGACCGCCGCGAAAATGTGCGAGCCCGGTTTGGACGAGCAGGTCGCGTACAGCAAAACATTCGACGCGCACAACATTCCGTATTTCATCAGCGAGTTTGAAGAAAAGATGACGGGGTTTGATCACATGCAGATGCAGTTGGAGACGTTCGTGGAAAGTATTTTGTTTGAATGACTTTGTCATTGCGAGCCCCGCAGGGGCGAAGCAATCCCCAAATGGATTTCGGAGATTGCTTCGTCGGCAAAGACCGCCTCCTCGCAATGACGATGTGTGATTAGGAGAGGTAATCATGTCTGACAGCAAAGAAATCATCGGACGCGGCGCGCAAGACGGCGCAAAATTATTTCGCGATTGGTTCACCGCGCTGACCCAAGCCGCGGAACGCGGCGAGCCAACTGCGTACGTGTTTGTGATGGGCAGTCTCGCGGAAATTTTGACCACGTTTGATTTTCATCTCGTCTTTCCCGAAATTCACGGACTGCAAACGGCCGTGCGCCGCGTCGCGCTCGATTATCTCGTCGCGGCGGAAGATTACGGCTACTCACCCGATATTTGCGGCTATGTCAAAGCGGACGTCGGAATTATTTTGAAAAACGGCGCGCATCCGATGGGCAAAATTCCCAAACCCACGCTCGCGATTCTCACGAACGCGTGCAACACCTATTTGAAATGGGGCGAGATTTGGGAGCGCATGTGCAACGCGCGCACGTTC
>JACQEA010000074.1 GCA_016200825.1 Chloroflexota bacterium
AGCGTCATCGCGGTTTCATTCGGCAAACCACCCCAGCGATAATAATCCAGACTTCCTAAATTCGCGATGAACGCGTACGCGAACGCGGACGCGCGCGCGAGTGAATCGCGCCCGAAAAAATTTTTTCCGATCACATACACGAGCGCCGTGCTCATTCCCGCGAGCGCGACCATAATGAGCGCGAACGCGCGGTGCAAAGGAATGCCCGCGAGTTCGGAAATCTGCGCGATAAACGCGTGACCGCCGAGCGTATAATTTACGGCAATCGTTTCAAACGGAGTCCAGTCGGTCGGCAAAATTCCGTTGAGCGTAATTTTGCGCGCGAGGATGAGATGAAAGACCGTGTCCGCGCCGCCGGGATATTCCGAAACATAAAGCGGATACAGCCGCAAAATAATCGCGCCGCTGACAATTGCCACGAGCCATCCATAACTCGAAAGCGCGCGCAAAGAAAATCGCGATTTTGTTTTTACAAACGCCGCGAGCAAGTACAGCAAACAAAATCCAAACGCCGCGACAAAAGCAATGCTCGCGAGATTCAAATTGACAAGCGTCAAAACAAAATTGGCATAAATCGCGATGGCAAGTCCGGCTGCGAGCGCGAGAACAAATCGTTCCGGCGCGGCAAGCGCGCGCAAAAATCGCCACGCCAACGCCGCGCCGGGCAGCGAAGCGAAGGGTCTTGTTGCTCCAAAAGCGACCAAATTCTCACAAACGTGAGAAGAATCCATTTGAAACAACAAGATTCTTCACTCGCTTCGCTCATTCAGAATGACAGTACGGTAGGTGAGTGATTGAAATATTTACGCGGGTTCAACGCGCACGGCAGTTCCGTACGCCAACACTTCGGTGACGCCGTCCGTCACTTCGTTCGCGTCATAGCGCGCGCCAATGATCGCGTTTGCGCCGATTTGCGCCGCGTGTTGGATCATCAATTCGAACGCTTCACCGCGCGCGTGCTCGCACAGTTCGGTGTAAATGGAAATGTTGCCGCCAAAAATTTGTTGCACGCCCGCCGCGAATTGTCCGACCACACTGCGCGAGCGAACCGTGATGCCGCGCACCACGCCGAGATATTGCGCGATGCGAAAGCCATGCAAATCGAACGTCGTCGTCACCATTTCCGGTTTCAAATTGGAGGGCATGGTTTTCTCCTTGAAATTTGTTTTCGATTATTATAACGCAGAAAAAAATCGCGGCAAGCGCGCGCCTAAAATCGAACAAACAAAAAGCGAGACAGTCCGTCTCGCTTTTTTCCATCGCGCGTTTCGTTTATTGCTCGCTAGGCGTTTTGGGAATTCGATATTTGCACACTGCCGCGCCCAGATTCATGCACTCGACTTCTTTCACGTCGAAATGTTTATCGGTCAGCCATTTCATCGCTTCGGTTAGCGCGCCGACGGTGACGTGGCAACACGGCGCGGAATGTTTGGGGCGATACAAACAGATGCAGTGATCCACGATGAAACTAAATCCATCCGCGTCTTCTTCCAAGCGCGTGGGCTGATTAATGGATTTGTTCGCCGCAACGGCTAATTGTTCCAACAACAATTTCATTTTCGCGCCGGTCGGTAGCGGCATGGCTTTGAGCGCTTGACCCGCGAGACCTAACACCGCGGATTGTTCTTTGATGCCGTAATTAAACGTCGCGCGCCCCACGCGCAGTAACATCGCTTTAGCGCCGCGCGGTCCGTAAAAATCTTCCACCGCTTGTTCCGCGCCGCCGTACTCGCTAAATTTTACGCCGAGCTCTAAATTTTTGGCGGGATAATTGTTGATGTAGCGATCCAGCTTGCTGCCGTGCAGAACAGCTTTCATTCCGTCGCCGCCCATCACATCTTCAATCGCGAGAAAGAGCAGACGCAGCGCGTCGTTCGGCATCATTCGATCGTCAGGCATCGCGTCTCCTTGTTACCGTTTAGCGGCGGATTCGGCGGGCAAAATTTCCAAGATGACTTCTAATAATTGCACCAGCACATTCTTGACGCTGTTCCTATCGCTCGTTTCGCATGGCAAGACGCGCACATTCTCATCCAAGCCCATCGCGATCCGCAAATCAGCGGGGGGCCACGCGTCATCATCGTCCTGTTTATTCGCGGCAATGATGAACGGCGTATTACTGTACCCGCGAAATGTATCCAGAATATTGCGCGCTTCGCGAAATGTTTCCGGGCGCGCGCTGTCTACCAACACGATAAAGCCCAGCATCCCTTCCGATAAAATTTCCCACATAAAATCAAATCGTTTTTGTCCGGGCGTGCCGAACAAATACAGGACGAGGTCTTTATCTACCGTGATGCGCCCAAAATCCATCGCGACGGTCGTCGCATCTTTGACCGCCTTCGTATCGTCGCTAATTTTGCGTTCCGTGCGCACCACGGGAATTTCGCTGACCGCGCCGATGAATGACGTTTTGCCGGCATTGAACGGACCCGTGACGACCATCTTAACTGTTTGCATTAATCCTCAAACCAATTCAGAAAAAAAATCGAACCGCAAAGACGCAAAGATGGAAACGTCATTGCGAGCGAAGCGAGGCAATCCCCAGATGCACTTGGAGATTGCTTCGTCGCAGACAACGCTCCTCGCAATGACGCTATCATTTTTTTCTCCGCGCGCGTGGCGTCTTGGCAGTTAATTTTTTTTTTACAATCCGCGCAAACGATCAATGACGCGCAACAATACGCCGCGCTGAACATTCGGCGCGGTCGGCGGCGGAAGTGTAGCGAGAACGGATTCGGTCGGACGCGGCGCTTGCCCCAGTTCCACTAATCCAGCTTGTTGCAAACCGTACACGATGCGCCGAATTTGAAATTCGTCCACTTTGAGATAACTCGCGATTTGACGAATCGTATTGCGCGAGTTGATGAAGGAAACAATTTTCCACTGATCTACACTGAGATTGATATTGCGCAGATTCGCGTCGGGACGTTCGGAGAATTTGAGCGGTACGTCGAGGTCGGGCAATTCTTCGCGCAGTTTTTCCAATTCCTGCACGCGGCGGCCGCCCTCGATGATGAGGTGATCGAGATTGATCGGAACGGTGATGCGTTCTTCGGGTGGAAGTAAATTCGCTTCGAACAAAAACGCGCCGCCAGCCCACGTCAACAATTGGTACACCGTTTCGAGCAAATAATTCTTGACGCCTTGCACGATGTCGTTTTGCGTGAGGACGCCGCTTTGGATCATCGCGATGCCCAGCGCTTTGTCCGTATCCACTTGCGCGCGTTGACGAATCGCGACGGCTTGATCCGCGCTCAGCTTACCGATCTTGACCAGCATATCGGTCAAGCGCGTCTCTTGATTATCGAGCGCGGCGTAGATCAGTTTGCCTTCACGGAAATAGAGCCGCGCGTTGCCGCCGCCGTTTTCGCTTTGGACGGAGAGCGCGCCGGTTTTGTGCGCGAGGTGAATGAGATTGAGGAGTTGGTTGATCCCAACGTCCTTGAGGTTGCCTTTAAGCGCCATACGCGTTGGATGAACGGCATTATAACTGGAGTTGATACACGCGTCAACACAACTTTTGTGCTACGTGTGTCACCGCGAAAAAAAAGGCGTGAAAGATATTTGAAAAATTTCGGGGCGATGCGTTCGCAATCCAAATTAGACTTTATCTGAAATTAGAAAAAGCTGCCACCCAAAAAAGTCCGCAAAAATTCCTGCAGTTCATTCGCGATTCTTCGTGTATTTCGTGGATAATTATTATTTCGAATAGTGTCTATCCGCTCTCAGCCGCCGGTGCCAGCGCGCGTTCGCGCCACCACAACACGCCGCCCGGCAAACTCGTCAGCACGATGATGAGATGAAAGATGAGCGACATCGCGAGCGCGGGTTCGTTCGGCACGCCGACGAGTCCAAAAAAAAATACCGCCGTCGCTTCTTTTGGTCCAAGGCCGTTAAACGAAATCGGAATGAGCAGAACAAACGCGATCAACGGATTGAAGAGCAAAAAATAGAAAAGCGACACGTTGATTCCGAGCGCGCGCGCGACACAATACCACACGAACGTCGTCACGATCACAATGCTCGCGGAGAGCGCGAGATTGAGCGCGAGCGCGCGATAACTATGCCGATAAACTTGCAGCGCGAGATAAACGCGTTTCGCCATCGGACGAATCGGCGCGAGCAAACTCCATTCAAAAATTGCTTTGAGGCGCTGACCCAAGCGACGGCTAAACAAAAGCGCGGCGGCGAAAATAAAAACCGTCGCCGCGACGACGGTTGCAATTTCGATTTGTTCCAACTCGCCGCGCGTCAGCGTGACCGCCGCGAGCGCCGCCATCACCACCGCCGCGCCGAGAAACGCAACGAGTCCCATCAAGCGATCCACCAACACAGAAATCGCCGCGGCTTCGCGCGCGCCGGTCGCGCGCATCAGATCGTACGCGCGCACTACATCGCCGCCGACATTCGAGGGTAACAAGTTGCCAAAAAATAATCCGACGAGCGAATACGTCAGCAGATTGCCAAGCGGCACGGAAAAATTTTGCGCGCGCACCAGCGCTTGCCATTTGTACGCGCCCAGAATGATCGCGCTAAAATAAAGCGCGACCGCAACGAGCAACAGTAACCCGTTCGCGCGGCTCAACTGCGCGCCCATCTGCGCCAGATCAACACGCGCAAAAAGAAACGCGATGATGATGACCGTGATGGTAAGTTTGAAAAGCGTCAAGAAAGTTTTTTTCAATTCTAGTCCGTGTCGTTGGTACTAAACCTTATTCAGAATAAAAAAATCTCACCGCCAAGCCGCAAAGAACGCCAAGAATAAAAAATAAACCAAGTGTAAATGCTTCTTTTTTTTCTTTGTGCCCTTGGCGTCTTGGCGGTAAAAATTATTTCGCATAAAGTCTATTAGAGTTTACTGTCTACTGTTGACTGTTGACTGTCGGCTGTTCGCTGTTCCACTTTTTTTGTTGTCCACGCCATATCCCAGACCTCGTGCTTTCTGCCTTTAAGAAAATAATCATACGCGCCTAACCCGCGCGCAAACAATTCCACAATGCCGAGCCACACCAAAGTAAAAATCAGACGCAACGCTTTTGTAATTTCTTCAATCGCGATGCGCCCGACGCGCACCGAATCCAAACTAGAAACGCGATAGCCGTACTTGCGGCGCAAATGCAAATGCCCCGCGTAATTGCGGCGGCGTTGCATAATAAATTCACCGAGCGTTTCGGGGCCCATATTGTAGACGACCGCGTCCGGCGCGTAACGCACATCTAACCCGCGCCGAATCACCAACGCTTCTACAAACGCTTCGTCCATCGCGACATCGGGCGGGAGATGCGTGAACACTTTGCGAAATGCGATCAACTCACCGAGCCGCGGAATTTCCAAACACAATTGATGTTCCAATTGCAAACGCAAATGCGACATATAGCCGACGATATGCTCTTCGACGTTCACCGGAACTTTTTGCGCGCCGGTCATACCGACTTGCGGATTTGCAAACGGCTTGACCAAATTCTCGATCGTGTCCACGCGCGGCAATGTATCGCCGCTTTCCAGAACGCAAATATCTTCGCGCGCGGTCTGCAAAAATTGATTGATCGCCGAGGTTTTGCCTTCGCGATTTTCTTGCGCGATCAATTTGATGCGCGCATCTTGCGCGGCGTAGTCATTGATAATTTCGATCGTGCGGTCAGTGCAACCACTCGCGACGACGATGATCTCGGTGATCGCCACCGTTTCCAATTTTTGCGCGAGCATCACCGCGAGCAATTTGCCGATGTTCGCTTCTTCATTATGCGCGGTAATTCCAACACTACAACGAATCGTCATTCAATCTCCCACGCTCATCCACGAATGGACACGAAAAATCACGAATCAAAAATTAGAGACCCAACCCTTTCAAAATCACTTCAACAATCGCGGTCGTCTCTTTCGTCAACGTATACACCGCAAAAGTCACAAGTAAAAAAATCAATGGCGCGATCAACGCGCGCCGCGATAATGTTCCCCACGCGCGCGTCGCGCGCGTAAAAATCGCGAGCGCGATCAGCGTCAGCGCGATCAACGCGCCGAACGCGCGCCACGCGATTATTTCCAAGCCCGGCGCGAGGATCGGCGCGCGAATCGGACTGCCGTTGTTCGCAATCAACGGCTGAAACAACGCGGCAAGCAACGCGGCGCTGAATAAACCGAGCGAGATAATTATCAGTGAACGCGGACTTGATTTTGTTTTCGGCATTTCATTTGTAGACTCGGTGTTTGCGCGCGCCACTTGCGCGAACAACCAGACCCACACCGCGCTCGCGGCTGTGCCAATCAGCGCGTAAATCCACCAATGCGCGGGCTCCGTCCACGCGGCATCGTACGGCGCGAGATGAATGAACGCGGCGGCGATGATCGCGAAAAGAATCAAATCAAACCGGCGGCGCGGCAAAAATTCCGCAAGCATAAACGGCGTGAGCATCACGTAATAATAGCCCATCACTTTGCGCGAGAGCAAAAAAAACGCGAGCGTTACGACAATTCCCGTTTGCCATAAACTCCAACCGCGCCGCGCGGCAATGAACGAAATGATCGCGGCGGCGGCGAGTGTGATCCACGTGGAATAACGCAACAAAAAGAAATCGCTGGTCAACGCGTCGGGCGCGGCGCGCGTCAAGCCCAACACGCCGACGAGCCACGATACGGTTTGCACCGGCACCTGCTCGACGTACGTGAGGTTCATAAAAACAAAATCGTTTGAGTACAAAATAAAAGGCGAACAGATGGCGAGCGCGATGAAAAGAAAAACAAAAAAAGAAAAAATCGTTGGGAGAAGTGAAGATGCTGCGATATTTTTTCCGAAATCCGCAATTCGTAATCCGCAATTGGCGGATTGCTTCGTTGCCTCGCTTCGCTCGGCTCCTCGCAATGACATCGTTAGCCACATCATCATCGCGTAAACAATCGCGGTTTGCTTGAACAACACCGCTATCGCCAGAAAAATCGTCGGCAAAAAAATGCCGCGACCGGATTCAAACGCGATGAACGCGAGCAGAACAAAAAAAATCCATTCACTTTCAAAATGCGCTTGCACCGCCGTATTGTAAAACGTCACGGGATTGAACAGTCCCGCCAGAAAACCAATGCGCGCGAGCGCGCCATCGTTTGATTTTTTGAGAACGACGCGATAGAGCGCGTACGCCACACCGATATCCGCGATCAACGCGGGCACGCGCGCCCAAATAAAATCGGGCAAGATGTGCGTTGCGTCGCCGATGACGAGCGCGAGCGCGACAACAATCGCGTGCAAAGGCGGATAGGCGTAGGGCCACGTTTGCGCCGCGCGCGATTGCGCGTATAGATCGAACGGATTTCCATCTAGCAATTGGCGCGCGGCTTGAATAAATGTTTGCGCGTCCCACGTTTGCGCGAAATAAGCGTTTAACGCGAGCGTCGCGAAAATAATTGCGCTCGCGTATAACACAAACGTCGTGATGAAAAAGCTAGAGCGTGTATGCAAAATCATCCTGCAGGATTCTTGAGTGTTTGGCAATCAAGATTTTGTAGCGAAGGTATCGCCACAAATCTTTTTGCATACACACTCTAGTGTCGGATGAGAGAGAGAACGCAGTGGTGTGCGCGCGCGGAATGGGATGAGAAGACGTGCGCGATGACATCGCGACTATTATAACAGAGGTTGAATGTTCTGGCGAAAAGTGCGCGCGCGAATTCTAATCGCCTTGCGCGATATCGGCAACTCGGCCGCGCGTCAGCTCGAATAATTTTTGCGTTTCGATTTCAAATAACGCGTTCGGCGCGCCCGCCGCCGCCCAAACTTTTTCAAAGCGCGATAATGTCCGATCAATCACTGTCTCGATTTTTTCTGCGTGCGCGATGGGCGGCACGCCGCCAATTGCAAACCCGGTATGCGCGCGCACTTCATCGCCGGTCGCGATGCGCACGCGCGCGGCGTCCACTATTCGCGCGATTTTTTCCACGTCCGCGCGCTGATCGCCCGCGACCAACGCGAGGATCGCGCGCGTATCATTCGCGAGGAACACCAGCGACTTGACGATACTACCGAGCGGCGCGTTCACGGCTTGCGCGGCAAGCGACGCGGTGCGCGTGCTCGCGTCAAGTTCTTTCACTTGCGCGGTGATGTGATGTTGTTCCAAATATTCGCGCACGCGGTCAATGGATTTCATTAATGCGAATGCCAACTCTGGACTTGCAAATCGGGGATTCGACTAAAGTGCGCGGTGTTGCCGGTAATAAGAATCAGCTGATGAACGAGGGCAGTTGCCGCAATCAGTATGTCAGCGTCGCTAATGATCTTGCCTTGTTTATACAAATGGGCATACAAATCTGCTGCGTGCGTTACAACCGGCTCTGTCAAGGGGAGGACATCGTTTTGTTCGCATTGGTGTTCAAAGAACGCGATCTGGCGCTGGGCACTCTTCACCTTGAGTCCACGTAGGATTTCATAGCGCGTCAGTATTGAGAATCGAAAGTGTCCGTGTTCGCTCAAATAGTCGCTTGCTTTGCGTTGAATGCTGGGATCGCGTCTCTTGATCACTTCGGAGAGGGTGTCTGTATCGAGGAGCGCGAGAGGAATCGTCATTATCTCACCGGCGTCATAAAGTTGTTGCGGTCAAGGGCAATGGATTCTATCTCCGCGATATCCTTTTCGGACAATCCCTCGAACACCTTGTGCCAGGATTCCAACGTTGCGACGGTTTCGCGAGCATTAGGGATTTGAACTATCAACACAACGCGTTGATGTTCGGGAATATTTAGAAGCTCGAGCGGTTTGAATACTCCGCGCTCATAGACTGCCTCAAGTGTTCTGCTCATTGTCCCACCTCCAATCCATTCTTGCCCAAGTATATCACATTCCAAACGGTCTAACAAGGCAATTGAGTCCCTGTCTACCCGAGCATTCCATTGAACATTCCTTCCACTTGTGCTAAAATCCCTCCGTCAACTTCCAATCTCTAAATTCTAATCTCTGATGGCCGGAGGTTTTATGCGCGAAGTTTACGTAGCAATCGTCCAATTTCATCCGCGGCTGGCTGAACCGATCGCGAATATCGAGCGGATGTTGCAAATCATTGACAACATTGCGGGCGCGCAACGCGTCAACCTGATCGTCTTTCCCGAACTCGCAACGACCGGATATGAATGCGGCGTAAAATTCACCGAGCTCGCGGAATTAATTCCGGGTCCAACGATCGAACAATTGGGCGCGCGCGCGGAACGCTATCAAACGCATATCGCGTTTGGGATGGTGGTCAAACACAAAGTGGAAAGCATCGTCTATGACGCGGCGGTGTTGATCGCGCCGGACGCGCAAGTGCTGGGTCAATATTTCAAAGTGCATTTGAAACCGGAAGAGCGCCCACTTTTTCGCGGCGGCTTGCGATTCCCGGTGTTCGAAACTAGTTTCGGGCGCGTAGGTTTATTGTTGGGCTGGGATTTGGAATTTCCCGAAGCCGCGCGCACGCTCGCGCTGGACGGCGCGGAATTGATCGCGGTGTGCGCGAATTGGGAAGCGCAAAGTATCGAAGAGTGGCGCGCGTTGTTGCTGGCGCGCGGGATTGAGAATCAATTTTTTGTCGCGGGCGCGAATCGGATTGGAGAAGAGTACACGTACGCGTTCGGCGGCGAAAGTATGATCGCGGGTCCGCGCGGTGAAACACTTGCGACCGTTGGTCGCGATGAGAATGATCGGCCGAAAGAAGCGTACAGCATCGCGAAAATAGATTTGGATTTGGTGAAAAAATATCGCGAGGAATTGCAAACGATGCAGAGCCGCCAGCCAATTGCGTATCGCACGGTGGTGAGAAATTATTGATTGTCTATATGTCATTGCGAGCGGTTGGGGCGAAGCAATCTGCAAATGCGTCGTGGGGATTGCTTCGCCGCCAGAAAGCGGCGTCTCGCAATGACGCTCCTAATTTTTTTCGCGGTCAGTTGCGCGCCGGTTGCAACTCCAACGCGCGCGGCGAACAGCACACCAA
>JACQEA010000379.1 GCA_016200825.1 Chloroflexota bacterium
CAAACGTCGGTGTGGTCATTCCACGCCGCCCCGCCGAGGTCGGTTTATAAATCTTGATTGGCATCTCTATACACCTTCAAAGAGTTCGATGCGTTGATTCGCCGGGATCGTCACGATCGCTTTTTTCCAAATCGACGCGTACTTGACGCGGCGACCATAATGTTTCCGCCGTCGCGCGACGCGCATGACATTCACATTCAAAACTTGCACGCTGAATGCGGTTTCAACCGCGCTCTTCACCTGACTCTTGTTCGCGCGCAAATCTACTTCGAACGCATACTGGCGCAGATCGTCTTTGAGTCGGTTGCTTTTTTCCGTTGTGATCGGTCGTTTCAAAATTTCGTATACATGCATCGGATTAGTCTCCTAGTCGCCTAGTCAAGTCCTCGACTATTCGACTATATGACGATTCGACTATTTTGTTAGATAGCCTTCAATTACTTTGACTGCGTCGAGCGGCACAACCAGAAAATCATGCCCAAGCAAATCGCGCAGATTTAAATATTTCGCGTCGAGCGTTTTCACGTCCGCGATGTTCGCCACAGACTTTTGCACGACAAAATTTTTCTCGCCTAACAAAATGAGCGCACTAGACGTTACGGACAATCCGCCGAGCATTTCTTCGATCTGTTTTGTTTTCGGCGCGTCAAATTTTATTCCATCTACCACGCGAATCTGATCTTCGGCCGCTTTCGCGGACAACGCCGAGCGCAATGCCAAGCGTCGCATTTTTTTAGGCATATCTTGGCGATACGAGCGCGGCGTAGGACCAAAAACAACGCCGCCGTGCCGCCATTGCGGCGAACGCGTGGAACCTTGTCGCGCGCGGCCCGTGCCTTTTTGCGCCCACGGTTTCGCGCCGCCGCCCGCCACTTGCGCGCGCGTCTTTGTAGCCGCGGTGCCTTGTCGCGCGTTCGCCAATTGTCGCACCAAGGCTTGATGCATCACGGGACGATTAGGTTCAATTTTGAAAATATGATCCGGCAAATCTGTCGTTCCAACTTTATTACCGGCTTGATTATACAAAGGGACTCGCATCTCTACCTCAAATCCTTCACACCATTGAATTTATTTCGATTTGCATCCGCAAATTATTTCTTCGCGATTTTTTCCTTGCGCGCTTTGCGGACAAATACCAAACCGTCCTTCGCACCCGGCACCGCGCCTTTGAGCGCGAGGAGATTCCGTTCCGCATCAACGCGAATAACTTGCAAATTGTTCGTCGTCACGCGCGCGTTTCCCATTTGTCCGGCGCCGCGCATCCCTTTCAGAACTCGACCGGGAGTTGTAGTTGCGCCGCTCGCACCGGGCCGACGCATCCGGTCCGATTGTCCATGCGTTTTCTTGCCGCCCTTAAAATGATAGCGTTTGACAACACCCGCGTGTCCCTTGCCTTTTGAAACTCCACTCACATCAACAATATCGCCCGCGCTGAACAAACTCACCGTCAACTTTTGCCCCACCTGATAATTCGCGATGTCCGACGTACGAACCTCAAGCAGATTTTTCAGATTCGGCAAATTTTTCAGATGACCGCGCTCGGGTTTGCTCATGTGTTTGGATTCTGCAAATCCCATTTGCAACGCGGTATAACCATCTTTCTCTCTAGTTTTTATTTGCGTAACAAAGCAGGGACCCATCTCAAGCACTGTGACCGGAATAGATTGACCTTTTTCCGTAAACAGTTGCGTCATTCCTACTTTTTTTCCGAGAATTCCTTCAGGCATTGTTTAATCTCTTAGTCGTATAGTCTTGTAGTCGAATAGTCTTGTAGTCAAATAGCCGAACGTCTCGCGACTATTCGACGATTAGACTACTTGACTATCTGACTAAATTTTTATTTCGATATCAACACCCGCCGGTAAATTCAGGCGCATCAGGGTGTCAATGGTTTTCGAACTCGGCTCTAAGACATCAATCAAGCGTTTGTGCGTGCGAATTTCAAATTGTTCGCGCGAATCCTTGTCAATAAACGCCGCGCGTTGCACCGTAAATTTTTCGATGCGCGTCGGAAGTGGAATTGGTCCCACGACCGCGGCGCCGGTGCGCTCTGCTGTTTCGACAATTTGTTTCGCCGATTGATCCAGCACGCGATGATCGTATGCTTTGAGTTGAATTCGAATTCTCTGTCGCGCCATTGTTTCCTCGTTGACAAGGGCAACCGCAAAGGTCGCCCTTTGTTTTTAACTGACCTTGGTAATGACTCCCGCCCCCACCGTGCGTCCACCTTCCCGAATCGCAAAGCGTTCGCCTTTGTCCAATGCCACCGGCGTGATCAATTTCACTTTCACCGTCACGTTATCCCCCGGCATCACCATCTCCATCCCACCCGGTAATTCCACATCGCCCGTCACA
>JACQEA010000380.1 GCA_016200825.1 Chloroflexota bacterium
CAGGGTCAAGTGCACATCGCGTCGAATCAATCGCATCCGCCGTACAATTCCAATCCGCCGACCAGCGGTTGGCATGCGGACACGCCGCAAAATCCGGGGATTTATGGATCGCCGCAAGTGCAAGAGCAACTCGTCCACAATCTAGAGCATGGGTTCATTGTGATTCAGTACAACAATCTCGCGCCGAGCGACGCGCAAAAATTGGTGGAAATAGTGCAACGCGATCGTTATCACACGATCCTCGCGCCGTATCCGCAAATGCCAGCCGACGTGCGCGTGGCGTTGACCGCGTGGACGCGCTTGCAATATTGCACCGGCGTTTCGGAAAAAGATATTCTCGCGTTCGTGAGCGCGTACCGCGATCAAGCACCAGAAAAAGTACCATAGAGAATTTTCAATTTGCAATTGCCGATTATGAATAAAAGAATCATTTTCGGAAGGCGAAACTCATTTGAGTGCCAATCGAAAATCGCAAATCTAAAATCGGTAATTATCCGCCGGTCATTACCGCGCGCAGCGATAGACCGAAAATAAAAAACGCGACGAGCGCGTACAGTCCTGCCTCTTTACGCTCGACGCGCGCGTGCGTGTACACGTACGTCAGGGGCCACATCAGCGTGACGAGAACGCCGTACAGAAAATGAATAAAGTCGCTTGGACGCGCGCCCAGTCCAAGTAACAGCACGCCCAAAATTCCTTGCGCGATCATTAGCAATTCCCCGACGACCATCGCGCCAAAATAATTTCCGCCGACGCCTTGCTTGCGAAAATAATTCCACGCCGACCAGGCGCCCATCGCGAACGCGTACAGAAGCACGGTGTTCGCGGTGCGCGCGTGAAGCGTAATCAATGTCTCCGTCAAGTAAAACTCCTTTATTTGGAAGTTAGATGTTGGAAGTTTGAAGTTGGAACACTCAAGGAAATCCAATTTCCAACTTCCAATTTCCAATCTCTACTTTCAATGGTGCGCCATCAAATACACCGCGCGACCGTAACCCACCAATACCAACGTAATCAACGTTAGATCGCGCGCGTGAATGTACGCGTCATGCGGCGCGCCCCAATCGAGCGCGACGAAAAACAAAACCAGAATCAACAAAATAAATGTGACCAGCAACAAGATCGCCGCGAGTTGATTCGAATTGTACTGTTTGGTCGCTTGCAGATACATCACATGATTTGCCACGACGCCGCCGAATCCGTGAAATAAAAACAGCGCGACCAACGCGTACATATACAACTCTTCGCCTAAACTCGCCGCGCGACCGAGCCACAACCACACCGCGATATTCAGCGCGAGCACGATGCCCGCCGCGACGACCGCGCGCTGCATGAGTTGCGCCATCACCTCCGGCGCGAGCTGCGCGTGCGTATAACGAAAAAATCGCGGCGGCGCGAGAAAACTGATCGCGAACGCGCCAAATGCGAGCGCGCCCACGAGCAATGCCGTGTCCGCATTGTGCGTTTGCGCGTGCGCGCTTTGATAGTATAGCGCGCCAAAGCCCACAGAAACGATCAGCGCATAAATCAAAATCAACCTCCGCCTAAAATAAACGCCCGCGCCGACAAATCGCCAGAGCGGGCTAGGGCGTGTATGCAAAAAGGTTTATTGTCTTTAGTTTCGTTGAAAAGCCTTGTTACTAACCGCTCTAGAATCCTGCAAGAAGATTTTGCATATATGCCCTAGAGTGTTTTGACGCGCGACATTTTATCCCGATCCGTTTGTCTTCATCGTGGGAATCATTTCCACCGTCAATTTTTGGAAATGACTATTCGCCGGATGATTTGCATTCTGCGCGTACACCAACTCGACGATCTGCGCGTCCACTTTGAGCGATTGCGTTTCCAAATGCAACGTCTTGCCTTTTTCCGCCAAGACCGCGTCGCCTTTGGACGCGAGTTTGCCGCGCATAGTGGGATCGTTGTACGCGTACTCGCTCATCAAAATTTGCGTGACCGTTCGCACATCGCCTTTATCAAACAACCACACATCAAACGCGGTGACTTTGGCGGGCTTGCCTTCGCCGATCGTTTCAGAAATTCCCATGCCGCATTCGCCCAAAAATTCTTGCCGCGGCGTTTCCAAACTAAACGACGTATCGTAATTATCGTTGCCCAACGTGTACGCCGCGACATATCGGCCCAATCCGCCGGGGCGCGCGGGCGCGTTGGTTTGCGCGGCTGGCGCGAGCATTGTTTTCGCCGCGGCATTCGTTGGCGCGCCTTTCGCGCGGCGCGCGCGTAATTCCGGCAGAACGCGCGGCACCAAAATAATTCCCGCGATCAAGATTGCCGCGGCAACCGCAATAATCGCGAGAAGTGGAAATAATCCGGCGAGCGACGAGGTTGAGGAAGAAGTTGAAGTTGAAGAAGTTGATGGAGTTGGTACGCGCGTCGCGGACGCCACGGATGTAGTCGCCGCGCCCGGCGTTGCGCGCACAGAAATGTCTAACTTTTGCGCGAGCTCGATTAGTCGCGCAGCATCTGCCGGTTGGCTTTTGCTTTTGTCGCTGATCAATTTGGTGAGCAGACGCGTTTGTTCGTCTTTGGAAAGTGACGCGATTCGTTTGCCTGCCAGCTCCGCATCCTTGCTCACCGAGTAGGAATCCGCGATCAACTGCACGTCGTCCGCGCTCAACTGATAACTCACCGGCGCGATCACCCACCCGATCAGTAATCCAAGCGCGAGCCCAACAATCAAACCGCTCAGCGGTCCGATCCACATGCGGCGTTGCAAGAGTTCGGTGAGCCTGTTCATCGCGTTCCTCGGCGAAAAAATCTTTCCACGTTATTGTAACACACCTGTTAGGCTTTTACTACCGGCTCTTTTGTCGCTTGACTCAACACATCAATTCCATCTTCTTGAATCACAACTAAATCTTCGATGCG
>JACQEA010000381.1 GCA_016200825.1 Chloroflexota bacterium
CCCGAATGGTTTAAACCGCTTTTTGCCGAACTGGATCGCCGCGCAATAAAATACGATCGTTTGCTTGCGGACACGCATTGGTTTGATCCGCGCGCGCGCGGCGCGCCTTATTCGCTCCTCGTCAATCGCATGAGCCCGTCGGCGTACACGCGCGGACACGCGGACGCGATTTTTTACACGCGACAGTATCTCGCGTATTTGAAATCTATTCGCGCCAACGTCGTCAATGGTTACGACGCTTTTACAATGGAAACGTCGAAAGCATTGCAGATTCATCTTTTGGAACAACTTGGTTTGCGTTATCCGCGCGCAAACATCATTCATCATGCTTCACAAGTCGTGGACGCGGCGCGCGATTTGAAATTCCCAATTGTCGTGAAACCGAACATCGGTGGAAGCGGCGCCAAGATTCGGCGTTTTGAGACGTTGGACGAACTGCGGCAAAATAGTGCGAATGAAAATTTGGATTTGGGAATTGATCACACCGCGCTCGCGCAAGAATATCTCACGCCGCGCGAGGGACACATTGTGCGCGTGGAAATGCTGAACGACAAGTATTTGTACGCGATCAAAGTTTATCCGAAGCCCGAAGAAGGATTCAATCTATGTCCCGCCGATTTTTGCCGACCGGAGGACAAGCCCTCCAAATTGGAAATGGAATCCTGTCCGGTGGATAGTGTGCAAAAATTGGGATTGCGCGTGGAAGCAGTTACACCGCCGCGCCAAGTGATCCAAGATGTTCAACGGATTGTGCGCGCGGCACAGATTGATGTGGGCGGAATCGAATATCTGGTGAATGATGAGGATGGAAAAATTTATTACTACGACATCAACGCGCTCTCTAATTTTGTCGCGGATGCGCCCAACGTAATCGGGTTCGATCCGTTTCCAATTTTTGTGGATTACTTGCTTGAGCGCGCGGGCGGTACAATTCCCCAGCGTCCGCGCGTTGAATCACTTGCGGTTGTCGGTTGAAAAAACGGCGACGCGCGTTGAACGCGCGTCGCCGTTTAGTTTTCTTATTGCCCAGCTGGTCGCGGGCCCAGCGTCACTTTGATCGGTATTTGTTTTCCATCGCGTAAAATAGTTAGCGTCACCTGATCGCCAACCTTAAAACCAAACAATATCGTGGCGAGTGGATGTTCTTCATTTATCTTTTGCGCGTTCAATGCCAGCACCACATCCCGTTCTTGCAAACCCGCGAGAGCGCCGGGACTGCCGGACTCGACCTGCGTCACTACGATTCCCTGATTCGTTTGCAAATTCATCGCGCTCGCGATTTGTGGATCAACCGCTTGATAAGTGATCCCGATGTACGGTCGCTCGACTTTGCCTTTGGTCAAAATCTGATTGACGATTTCTTTCACTTGATTCGATGGAATCGCAAATCCCAAACCCTCGGCGACGTTTCCTTCACTCGTACTGCGGACGACGAGCGTGTTGATTCCAATGACTTGACCCAATGCATTAATCAAGGGACCGCCAGAATTTCCATTGTTGATCGCGGCATCGGTTTGAATCAAACCTTGCTGACGACCCACAGTTCGATTCAATCCACTCACTACGCCAACCGTTACCGTACCGCGATAATCACCTAATGGACTGCCAATCGCAATCGCAGTTTGACCGGGCTCGATCACGCTGGAATCGCCAAACGGCGCGATGGCTGGCACCGGCAAATTTACTCTCAACACCGCGATATCCGCGACGGCATCCGCGCCCACTAAATCCGCCTCGGCTTTCGATCCGTCCGCGTAGATCACCGTTAATTTTTTTTCACTCGCGACAACATGATTGTTAGTGACGATATAACCTTTCGCATCAATAATCACTCCGGAACCAGATGCGGTTGGCACTACCGCGCGGCGCGCGGGCGCGTTCAATTCATTAATTACCGTGACGACTGCTGGTTTCGCTTTTCGAACCGCATCAATCACGGCTGAATTTTCTTTCAAGGTCAGGTTCGTCGTCACCGGCGCAATCGGCAATGCAGTTGGATTCACCGAAGATGCGCCCGCGGAAATCGGCACGGCGACCGGCACCGCGTTTTGCGCGGCGTAATAACCCGCAACGCCGCCCGTCACCGCGCCGCCCAAAATTCCGATCAGTACCATGAGTAGAACGGCACACGTTAAAAGAGAATTCGAGCGATTCATTTTTTCCTCCCAGAGTGCGATAAGTGATTCTATTCGTTTATCGTATCGCGAGATTAAATCCAAATGAAGAGCGCGTAAGCGAAGCGTTAACTTATTTCGATTCGGGCGGTAAGCGCGCGATAAAATCTTGCAGAGTATCGCGATAAGAAACGCGCACGCGTTTGAGTGTGAACAATTCGTCCGCGCGCTGAAGATATCCGGGCGCGATCGTGACCGCGCTTTGAAACCCCGCGCGCTTTACCATTTCGATCACGACCGCGTTATATTCTCCAAATGGATAAGCAAACGAAGTCACGGGCTTGCCCAATTCCTTTTCCAAAAATATTTTTGAATCTACAATTTCTTTCATCGCCGCGTCGGGTAATAGCGTTCGTAAATGCGGATGCGTCAACGTATGCGCCTGAATTTCCATTTCCGCGCGAGACAACTCTTTTATTTGGTCACGTGACAGAAATTTCGATTTACCGAGCGCATTGGTGTACACGTAGAATGTTGCGGTGAGATTGTATCGCTTGAGGATGGGAAATGCAACCGTATATCCTTCGATCCAGCCATCGTCGAATGAAATCACGAGCGGATGACGCGGCAAAGGTTTGTGATCGCGCAAATACGCGACTAGTTGCGCCATAGAAATTGTGCGATAGCCGCGCGCGGCAAGCCAATCTATTTGCGCGGCAAAATTTGCGGGGGCAACCGTCCAAGTTTGATCGAGCTCGGATGCGGACGCGGGCAGATCATTCAAATGATGATACATCAAAATCGGAATGGTCGCCGATTGATTCGCGGCTGGCGCGGTAATGAACGGCGTCGGCAATAATTCGCGCGAGGGCGTTGGCGCGTCAGTCGGCGTTTCCAGCGCGAGCGAGGAAAAAATCGGCGGCGAAGAAAAGAGCGGCGGTGTTTCGGTTTCCAGCGGAATAGATTCTGTTGTTTGACAGCCCGCCAAAAAAATCCATCCGACGACGAATAATATTTTGGATTCGTTTCGCACTGTTTGCGTTTTCCTTTTGGTCACAATGGTTTTCTTTGGTATAATGACGCGTATGTTCGTTGGAGGAATGAATGGATTTGACTGAAGAACATCGCGCTGCGCCGCCGCATTTGATTCGCTCGCTAGTCGCTTTGATTTTCGGAAGTTTGTTATTGCGCGCGGCGGCGGGCGCAATGGGCGAAAATATTCAGTTCTATTTTAACTCGATTCACGATGCTGCCAAAAATCTCGATCATCCTTTGCGCACAATCGCGGGCGCGCAAAACGTTTACGAAGTGTCCTACACGATTGGCGGTTTGATTATCGGCGCATTTTTCGCGGCGGAGTTGATCGGCGCGCCCATATTTGGTGCGTGGAGCGATCGCTATGGTCGCAAATTATTTATTATTTTCGGACCCCTCTTTGGCGCGATTGC
>JACQEA010000389.1 GCA_016200825.1 Chloroflexota bacterium
CACTCAAAGAGGTGCGAAGCAATTCCAACGCGACCAAATATGAATTCAGCGCGCCTTCATAATCGCCAATAAAACTTTGAACTTCGCCTAAACCGGAATGGACTTGAATCCGTTGTTCGACGGTGGGATTTACTTTTGTCAACGCCTCGGCAGCGAGGCGGTAATAGCGCAACGCTTCATCATTCGCAAAGCGATCCGCCGCGCGTTTTCCACCCCGAATCAGATAAGGCAATGCCTGTTGAAAATTTTTACTTTCCGTGAAATGGAACGCGAGTCTTTCCACCTGTTCTTCCAGACGATCTTTGAAAAGCGCTTCGATCCCTTCGGCAATTTTTTGGTGGAGTCGCTCGCGTCTGCGAATCAATAGACTGTTGTAAACCGTTTCTTGAATCAGAACATGATGAAAACGATATTCAAGTTCGGTCGCTTCCAGAATGCGATTGACAATTTCGCGGTCTTCCAATTCCGTCACATCGTCCTGCAACGAGCGCACTCCTTCGAGAACAAGCGTCAGCAATTTGTACGGAAATTCGCGCCCGATCACGGCGGCAGATTGAATGGCTTGGCGCGCCGATTCGCCCAAGTGATCGACGCGCGTCATGATGAGTCCTTGCAACGTGCGCGGCACTTCGAGATTTGCAATATCGGCATCCGGCGTCATTTGCCAATGCCCGTCCGATCGCTGAATAACGCCGCGATCAATCAGCACGCGAATGATCTCTTCCAGATAAAACGGATTGCCTTCGGCGCGTTGCGGAATCGTCTCTTTGAAATTCTCAGGCAGATCCGCAATCGAAAGTAACAGATCAATTAACGCGACACTATCGGCTTGCGAGAGCGGCGTGAGCGGCAAATAAACAAATCGCGATGCGTACAGATCGTTACCGATTTGGCGCAGAGTCGGCGCGGCCGCGCCTTCGGCGGGACGCGAGTTGCAATACAAGACCAGCGGAAATTCTTCGATCGAGCTGTGCAAGAACGTGAGCAGATCAAGCGAGAGTTTATCAATCCAATGCACGTCTTCAAAAACCAAAATCAGCGGACGATTCGACGCTTCCGCGCGCAACAGATCGCGTACCGCCAAAAAAGTTTGTTGTTGCAATTGCGCCGGTTCCAAATGGCGCACGCGTTCCGCTAATTCTTTCTCGACCAACTTGATCGAAAAAAGATTTTCAATATACGGCAGAACTTGAGAAACAGATGGCGCATCGGGCAAAAGATCGCGGACACTTTGCTCAATCTTGTTGCGAACTATTTCTTCCGCATCCTCTTCGGCAATTTCAAAATAGGAACGCAACAAGCGCAGGAACACGCCATACGCGGACTGACCGTAAGAAAGACATGCGCCTTCCAAAAGCGTCACGCGTTTGTCGGCTAAATAATTTTTGAATTCGGCCGTCAAACGCGATTTTCCCAAGCCCGCTTCGCCGGTGACCAGAACACTCCGCCCTTTTTCTTCGCGAATCAGATCGTTCACAACTTGGCGCAAGCGCGCGAGTTCTTCCTCGCGCCCAACCATCGGCGCGATTAAACCGGTGATGCCGCGCACGCGACCAGCTTTCGTTTTCAACGCCGCGAGCTCAAAAATTTCCACCGGTTCTACGCGACCTTTTACGCGGATCGAACCTAATTCCCGATATTCGAACAGCGGTTTGGTTTGTTCATAAACTGGACGACTGGCGAGAATCGTGCCGGGTTCCGCGACGCTTTGCAAACGCGACGCGACATTTACCGTGTCACCGAGCGCGGTATAATCCATTCGCAAATCAGAGCCGATACTGCCGACGACGACTAATCCGGAATTCAAGCCGATGCGAATCTTGAGCGAAATTCCCAAGCGCGCTTCCAAATCTTCGTTCACGCGCCGCAACGCGGTTTGCATTCCCAACGCCGCGCGCGCGGCGCGCGCGGGGTCATCTTCGTGCGCAACTGGCGCGCCGAATAACGCCATCAGTCCATCGCCAATGATTTTGTCGAGCGTGCCTTCATGTTTGTAAATTTCCTCGATAAACGCTTTGAGCGTGCTATCAATCAGATTGTAAACTTCTTCGGGGTCTAATTTTTCTGAAATGGTCGTAAAGCCGGTAATGTCCGCAAACAAAACTGTGACCGTGCGGCGTTCCCCTTCGATCTGTTTGCCCGCCGAAGTCATTTTTTCGATTAAGCCCGCGGGGATTGTATCGGCGATGCGTTGAAGAGATTCGGCGCGCGCGCCGCGCGAGAGGGGCGCGCTGAGGAGATTCGATCCGCAGTTGCCGCAAAATTTAAAATTGCCGGGATTTTCAAAGCCACAGATAGAGCAGGCGCGCGCAAGCGGCGCGGCGCAATTACCGCAAACGTTCACGCCGAGTGGATTTTCAAAACCGCATTTGGAGCAAGTTGTGGACATGAGAAGAAAGCATTCAGAAAAGCGAAATGAGTTTCCCTAAATCACAAACATTATACTACAGGCAACCAGTCCGCGCAACGAAAAAGATGCGTCATCTTGGAACGCAAAAAGGCAACCCGTTTTTTAAACGAGTTGCCTTTCATTATGACGCAACGTTTTTGAATACGCTCGCTTCTGAACGCAGGTGCGGTTAGCCTGCTACGATCCGAACCTAAACAAACCTAATATTGATTCAGACCTACACTATGGCGCAACCCAACCATCGCCCGCGTTGCCGTTACCAAAACCTTTAGGAGACGATGGCATGCACGAGTTCTCATTCGCATGCCCACGTGCATAACCGGGCGGGCAAGGATCTTCAAGTCCCATTCCTGCCCACGCGATCGTCAGCGTCAAGGACATCAGCATCGCGATCAGCACGAGAACCAACACTAATTTTTTCATCTTGCCCCCTGTGCGCTCTTGAAAGCGTAACCGCATCCAAGAAACGAGTTTTTACTTTTCCTAACTGCCGCTATAGTAACATTCCTATGCTAATGGGTCAATAGGACTGGGGTACTTTTTGATTTCACTTTCTTGATGTACTTTGCTTTCCGATCAATCACTTGGCACTTGCTCAATCCCTCAAGCCAATTGTATAATCTCAACGTATTCATTATACGCCGATTTTCATATTTGCGCGTTACAAATTGATTACAGACTTTCCCTTCGTATTTTCATTCAGACGTTCACACAGAAAGGATTCAAAATGTCTGGACGATCCGCATTCATACTAGTCGCCGGAGCATTGGGTTGTCTCGTCACGGTATTTTGCATCGGCGTGCTCGCGTTTACTTTCTTGACGCTCTATAACACTCAAATCGCATCCCTGGAGCCGATCAACCGAATCGCATTTCTCGACAACGACAACAATATTCACGTCGTTGATTCACGCGGCGAACGCGCAGTCGTTCTAACTTCGGACGCGAACGATCGCCGCATTTATACCTTTCCCACTTTTTCGCCCAATAGTCAACGCGTGGCGTTTATGGGAATTAGCGGCACTCCCGCGCAACGTGAAGGGTCTCTGTACACAGTTCCGATTTCAGGCGGAACGCCGAAGGTCGTTTATTCAAGCGCGAGTCAATTTCCATTTTATTTGTATTGGGCGCCCGATAATCAGCGCGTTGGATTTCTCGCTCAATCCGAAAACGAACTGAGTTTGTTGCTCGGAGATGCGGACGGAAAAGAAATCGCGCGCAAAGTGGAAACCGGTTCTCCGATGTATTGGTCGTGGGCGCCGGATAGTCGTGCGCTTTTGTTGCACATCGGCGGCAGTCGGCGCGATTCGCCGCGCGCGCGGCTCGCGCTGGTGCCAGGCGAAAATAATGTTGAACCAAAAAATCTTGCTCAAAGTCCCGCCGCTTTTCTCGCGCCGCAATATTCTCCGGATGGCTCCGCGATTCTGTACGCCGCGAGCGATTCGAGCGAATCGGATGGGTTGTTCGTTGCCGACGCGCAGGGCGCAGGCGCGCGCTTGATCGCGAATTATCGCGGTAGAATCGCGTTTGAATGGTCGCCGGATGGAAAAAAAATCGCGTGGATGACGACGCCGCCAACGACGCGCCTCCCAAACTTGGGCAAGATTGAATCAAGCGCTCGCGATGGGAGCGAAAAAATTTCTTTGATTGACGAAGACGCGTTAGCATTTTTTTGGTCGCCGGATAGCGCGCGCATAATTTATCTTACGCTGGTGCGCCCTGGCGGAACGCAAGGGTGCGCGCCGGAATGCGCGCGCGGGGTCGGTCTCGCGGCGCCGCGCGCGCAAGATGCGTTGCGTTTGCGCTGGCAGATTGTCACTCTCGCCGATAAACAAATTAAAACGGTTGTTAGTTTTCAACCGACCACAGAATTTTTATCCGTGTTACCGTATTTCGATCAATACGCGCGCTCGCTTACGTTTTGGTCGCCGAACAGCGACGAAATAGTTTACACGCAAAGCGAAGGCGAAGATAAAGGCAGTGTGTGGGTCATCGGTGTGAATGGAGATGCCAAGCCGCGCCGAATCGCGGATGGATTGTTTGCTGTGTGGTCGTGGAAATGAACGCGCGCCTGATCTACAATCCGGCCGCGGGCGCGCGCACAACGCGCGATCAAGTCGCGCGCGCGGCGGAAGAATTTCGCGCGCGCGGATGGAACGTTGCGATTAGCGAAACCGCGCACAGCGGCGACGGATTTCGAATCGCGCGCCAAGCGATCGTGGATCAACTGGATGCATTGATTGCCGTCGGTGGCGATGGCACGCTGAATGAAACCGCGAACGCGTTGGTGGATTCGCAAACCGCGTTGGGAGTTTTGCCGCGCGGCACCGGCAATGTGTGGGCGCGTGAAATGGGAATGCCGCTGGATGATCTCGCCGCCGGCGCGCGATTGATCGCGGACGCGGAAATAAAAACGATTGACGTGGGCGAAGTGCGCGGGACCAATTTTTCGCCGCGTATTTTTGTTTTGTGGTGCGGCATCGGGTTTGACGCGGCGGTGACGCGCGACATTGAAACGAATCGCGAAATGAAACGGCGTTTGGGTCCGCTCTCTTTTATTATTTCGGGAATGCGTTTGGCGTGGCAATATCGCGGCAAGCGCGTACGCATATTCGCGGATCAATTCAAAATTCGCCGCCGCGTTATTCTCGCGCTCGCGATGAACGTGCAATTGTACGGCGCGTTCTTTCGCCTCGCACCCAACGCGCGCGCCCAAGATGAAAAACTGGATTTGCTGTTGTTCAAAGGCGCGGGTTTAGGAGAAACTATTTGGCACGCGGGGCGAGTTTTTCTCGGCTCGCATTTGCGCGATCCGCAAGTCGAAATGCATTCCATCGCGACGCTGAATATTCCGACTGAGAAATTACCGGTGCAAGTGGATGGTGAGCCAATTGGATTTACGCCGATTGAAATTCGCGTGCGCCCGCGCGCGTTGCGCGTGCTGGTGCCCAGAACTGCGAATATGGATTTGTTTTCCGAAAATTTGTAGGGGCGAGGCATTTGCACGATTGAATTTCGACGGGCAATTTGACTGGCTTGAACCGATCAAGCATCCATTCCAAACAGCCGCTGGCAAATGCCTCGCC
>JACQEA010000390.1 GCA_016200825.1 Chloroflexota bacterium
GAGACCGTGATTGACCATTTGCAAAATGCCGCCGCTCATTCCTTGCACGTTGAATGCGAACAAGCCGAGCATCACGAATCCCAAATGTGAGACCGACGAAAACGCAACGAGCGATTTGATGTCGCGCTGGACGATGGAAACCATCGCGCCGTAGATGATGCCGATGAGCGCGAGCGCGATGAGCAACGGCGCAAAGGTTTTCGACGCTTCAGGAAAGAGCGAAAAGTTGAATCGCAAAAATCCGTACGTTCCCATCTTCAAGAGCACGCCCGCGAGAATCACACTGCCCGCCGTCGGCGCTTCGACGTGCGCATCCGGCAACCACGTGTGAAACGGGAACATCGGCACTTTGATCGCGAACGCTAACGCGAAAGCCGCGAAGAGAATCGGTTGAAGCGCGAGCGGAATCGGATTGCGCGTGATGTCGGTGAGTGCGAAAGTCAGCGCGCCCGTTTGATCGCGATGAATGAAGACGAGCGCGAGAATCGCGATGAGCATCAGCGTCGAGCCGAACATCGTGAACAGAATAAATTTGATCGCCGCGTAGGCGCGGCGCGCGTGCCCCCAAATGCCGATGAGGAGCGCCATCGGGATGAGCGTGAATTCCCAAAAGACGTAAAACAAAAAGAGATCAAGCGAAACGAAGACGCCGATCATCGCGGATTCGAGGATGAGAAAAAGAATATGATACTCTTTCACACGTTCGGTGATGCCCACCCACGATCCCCCAATCGCGATAATCATCAGGAACGTCGTCAGCATCACAAGCAGAATGCTCAGCCCGTCCACGCCGACGTAATACGAAATGCCGAACTGCGGAATCCACGCGACGCGCTCGACGAATTGCATATCAGCCGTCGCGCGAAAGTTCGCGAAGAGAAAGACGGAAAGTGCAAAGCCCGCGAATACCGCGAATAACGCGAATGATTTGATCGCGCGCGCGTGTTGGCGCGGGATGAACGCGAGGAGCAGCGCGGCAACGGAAGGGATTAAGATAAGGAGAGAGATTGGATTAGTCATTCGACGTTTTCAAGTTGCGTTTTGAGAACCAAAGTTTTTCGCTCGCGAGCCAAGCGTCGTTGGCGATTAGAGCGTTTGCATTTTCGCGGTCGTACGCCCATCGCGATGGATTCGCAGCGATGTATTCGCGGATGCGGTTGATTTCTTTTTCGTTGCGGACGATGTGCTCGTAATAGTTGCGATGCCAGATCGTATTGCCGCGCGTTTTGCGGATGGTGTTGATGCGACGCGTCGTGATGGATTTAAAACTACCGACGATTGCACCCAGCGCGCCGGGTGGGACGCCGCGCGCGTGTTCGGGCGGGTCGGACGGTAGGGGCGAGGCATCGCGCGCGATACGCGGTAAGGGCGAGGCATTCGTCAGACCTTGATCTTCGGAGAGATCGGTCGGTATATGCCAATCTTGATCTTGCGGAAACCTTGTGCTGACGAATGCCTCGCCCCTACGCGCGCGCGGCGCATCCTCCTCACCCGTGATAACGATGATGCCGTGTAGATGATTCGGCATCACGATCCATTCGTCCAAGACAACATTTTCAAAGTGACGCGGCATAGCTTTCCAGTTCCACTCTGCAACGCGTCGAAGAAGATTATTTTCAAACAAGCATTCGCGTTGATACGTCACGATGGTGACAAAGTACGCGCCAGGAGACGCATAGTCGTAGCCCTTGAGTCGGATAGAGCGACGGTGAAGTTTATCGCGATCGTAACGTGTTTTCATATGTTGCATCTGGATAGAGTACGTCGCGCATTGCAGGGGCGAGGCATTCGTTAGATCAAGATACCCGCAAGAGCAAGGTTGGTATATACCGACTAAGACTTCAAAAGACCTTGATGTGACGAATGCCTTGCCCTTACTGCGTACCACGCACGATGCCTCGCCCCAACGCGGACCGCGCGCGTCAACGCGTTATCAGCCACCCGATAACAACCACCGTCCCTGCCAACATCGCGAGCGCGTACGCGCGTGCATAACCCGTTTGCACAACGCGCAACACGCGCGAGGTTGCCGCGAACGCGCGGCCGATGCCGTTCGCCACGCCGTCGATGATTTTCACGTCAACGATTTGCCACAGGAACATCGCCAGGCGTTGTCCAGGATTGATGAGCAGCGCGTTGTAGATTTCGTCCACGTAATATTTGTTCCATAACAATTGATACGCGCGCGGGAATCGTTGCGCGAGCCGTGCGGGAATTTCGGGGCGCGCGATGTAGAACCAATACGCGACAAAAATTCCGCCGAGTCCCACAAAAACCGATGCGCCAATCAGAAACCATTCGAGCGCGGGC
>JACQEA010000398.1 GCA_016200825.1 Chloroflexota bacterium
GCGAGCAGATTGGTTATGGAGATAACGGTCAAGGGCGGCACTTGGTTCCGCCCGTCGCTTTTGTGGACGTTGCTCATTGCCGCGCTGACGGCGATTATCGGCGCTCTGTCACTGATTTGGTTTACGACACGCGCAATCTCTGCTCCGCAAAATGTCGGCGTGTTGGCAGGACTGAATTTCTACGGTACGGTCCCAGAGTTTTCGCTGATCGAGCGAAGCGGTCGCGCGTTATCGTTGAGTGATTTGCGCGGCAAGGTTTGGATTCTGAACTTTGCGTACACGCGTTGCACCGAGACCTGCCCGCTTCAGACCGCGCAGATGGCGCGCCTGCAAACGGAATTCCGCAATGACCCAGAGATTCGATTCGTTTCGATCTCCGCAGATCCTGAGTACGACACGCCCGAAATACTTTTCCAATACGCGAACCAATTTAACGCCGATCCGGAACGCTGGTTTTTTCTAACCGGCGCGCAGGATGCCATTCAACGGCTTGCGATCGAAGGTTTCCGTTTGGGCTTGTTCGAAAATCCGCGCGAAGAAATTCACATTCACGCCGATGGAACGCAGCACATTCACCCGACGCCCATCGGAGAAGCGATTGCGCATAGTTCGCGATTTGTTTTGGTGGATCAGGACGCGCACATTCGTGGCTATTATCAGAGTACGGACGATCCGTCTCTGCGGCAACTGCGCCGCGATGTGAAGACATTGCTGTTGGAGAAAAAGAGTTTTCTCCCCATCGCCGCGTTGCCCAATGTGAACGCGAGTCTCAATGCGATCACCGCGATATTGCTAAGCGTCGCGTATGTTTTCATTCGCCAACGCAAAATAACGGCTCACCGAACTTGTATGTTGTCGGCGTTCGCGCTCTCCGCGCTCTTTTTGCTTTCGTATGCGACGTATCATTTCTACGCGGGCTTTACTCCCTTCGAGGGACAGGGTTGGATTCGCGTTTTCTATTTCGCTGTACTCATCCCGCACGTTATCCTCGCGGCAGTGATTGTGCCATTAGCGCTCGTGGTGCTGCGGCGCGGCTTGAACCGTTGGGATTCTAAACACAAACGATTGGCGCGTTGGACTCTGCCGCTCTGGATTTATACGTCGGTTACCGGCGTGGTTGTATATCTGATGCTGTATCAACTCTATTAATTTCAAATTTTTTGAATTCAGATTTCAGATTTAGAAAGGAGAGTACCAAATCATAAATCTGAAATCTGAAATCTGAAATCTAAAATTAGAAATCCCAAAGGGACTTTCAGTCTGAAATTGGAGGAAAGATGACCGAAGCCGTCGCCGCGAATGCGAACGCGGTTTACAAAAAGATTCTGATCCCCATAGACAACTCTCAACTGTGCCGCGAGGGCATCAATTGGGGCATCGAGATGGCGCGCGCGTGGGGCAGTTCGCTGATCGGCAATCACGTTTACGCGGCGCGTCTGCACGACGATCGCTTTCGCCAACTCGAAGCCGGGTTGCCCGCGCGTTTTCAAACGCCCGAAGAAATCAAAAAGCAGCGCAATATCCACGACAAATTGATCGAGCAGGGCTTGATACTCATTTCCGATTCTTTTCTCGACGTGCTGGCAAAGCGCGGCGAAGAAGCCAACGTGAAAATCGAACGTAAGTTAATGGAAGGCATCCACTTTGAGCAACTGGCGAAAGATATCAACTCGAGCGATTACGATCTCGTCATTATGGGCGCGCATGGCTTGGGACGCGTCAAGGTCAGCCTGCTCGGTTCGGTCGTCGGGCGTTTGTCGCGACTGATCACGACGGATATGCTCATCGTCAAAGACGAGCGTTCAATTCGGAACGGACGCATTCTGGTCGCGGTGGACGGCAGCGCGTATTCGTACGTCGCGCTGCGCAAAGCGATCCATCTCGCGAAAGAGTTTATGTGCGCGATTGACGTGGTCGCCGCGTTTGATCCGTTTTATCATTACGCCGCGTTCAACTCGATCCGCTACATTCTGTCCGCGCAGGCAGAAAAGGTTTTCAAATTTGAAGAGCAGGAAGAGTTGCACAACAACATTATTGATCGCGGCTTGAAAAAAGTGTGCGAGGCAAATCTTTTGCGCGCCGACAAAGTGGCTCAAGATGAAAATGTGGAGATCACGTCGCAGGTACTCGTCGGCAAACCGTTCGCGAAAATCATCGAGCACATCGAAGAAACCCAGCCGACGCTGCTCGTGATGGGTCGTTACGGCGCGCATCATATAGACGGCGCGGATATGGGATCGAATAGTGAAAATCTGATGCGCCTCGCGCCCTGCAGTGTGCTGATGGTCGGCGCGGTCGAGGCGAAACCGTACGATGTGCCGGTGCTGGACGAGTACGAAGAACAGCCGCTCGAATGGGACGCCGACGCGATCAAGCTCGTGCTGCGCGCGCCGCCGTTCGCGCAGGGGATGGCAAAAGCCGCGGTCGAGGAATTTGCGCGCAAGCAAGGGTACGAGCAGGTCACGCTGGAAATTTTGAACAGCGTCCTGAAAGATATGCTTCCACCCTCCACGCGCCATCTGATGGGCTTGGAGCAAGACATTGATAGAAAAATTTCCGACGCGCGCAAGTTCGCGCGCTCGCCCATCGAAGAATTTTCGCCGCACGAGACGATCTTCAAATGGACCGATGAGGCAAGAGCGCGATTGAACGAGCGCGTGCCTGTTTTCATTCGTCCGATCGCGATGTTGGCGATGGAACGTTATGCGCGCGAAAAAGGAATGGACACGGTGACGGTGGAGGTAATGATCGAGGTCTCGAAGCGCTTGGGTTACGCGCAAGAAGATGCTCGCAGTCCTTTAGACACAGCCGCTGCCGCGACGACGAAAGAAAATGTGCAAGTGACTTGGACGCCGGAAGGAGAAGAGCGTTTGAAACGCGTGCCGCCGTTCGAACGCGAAATGGTGCGGAAGATGGTTGAGAGTATGGCGAAGGCGGATGGATTTACTGAAATCACGTTCAACGTCGCGGACATGATGTTGAAAAAAATCAAAGAGTTTTACAGCGCGCAGTCAAAAGGCGCGAGCGGATTTTTTGCGGGGATGACGGGGAAGGAAGAAAAAGGGGAAGGAGAGAGTGCGGGGAACGAAGGGAACTGAGGCAATTTATTTGCTCTCAATCTGATTTTGCGTTAAGATTCACTTCGAGGTGAACATGGATCGCTTATTGATCGAGAATGGTTATCGCTTAACAGTACCGAAAAGGCTGCGGCGCGGGTTGAAAGTCGGCGATGAGATGATAGTGACTGTTGATCGCGCAGGGCGGATCATCCTTCTTTCGGAAAGACGCATCCGAGCAGTGTTGCAACGAACTTCTGGAATTTGGCAAAATCGCAAAGACATTCCCAGCGATGGCGTGAAATATGTGAATCGTTTGCGGCGAGGACGACGTTTGCGGCGTTTGCGGGTGAACCCTCGTGCAGCTAATCGACACTGACGTTTTGATTGATCACTTTCATGGCGTTCCAGCAGCCACAAATTACATCGCTGAAGCGTTATTAGCCGACGGCGAACTTTTTATTTCTGTTGTATCCGTCACCGAAGTTCTGGCTGGAATGCGCGCAGGTGAAGAGACGTCAACCGAAGAACTATTTGCTCTGTTTACGATTCGCCCTGCAGATGAATCTGTGGCGCGGATCGCGGGAAAATATTTGAATCAATTCGCTGATACGCATCGTTTAGATTTGGGTGATGGCTTAATTGCTGCCACCGCTAAACTTCTCGGTGCCGACCTCGTTACGCGTAACATGAAGCATTATCCGATGACAGATGTAACGGTTCGTGTTCCTTATGAGCGAGGTCGAAAAAAGAAATGATATCAGCGTTCACTTTGAGATTTGAGATAGTGCGTGGCATGGTCGAGAGCATGGCGAAAGCAGACGGCATGACAAACATCACCTACAACGTCGCGGACATGATGCTGAAAAAGGTCAAAGAGTTTTACAGCGCGCAGTCTGAAGGCGCGGCGGGGTATTTCGCGGGAATCGAAAAGAGGGACGGGGAGGAGAACGTAGGGGGCTGAGTTCACCGCCGCGTTACTCAAGTGCGAAAATCGTCTATTCCGCGTATGAGGGATTATGCGGAGCATGTTCCGTATAATCGCCCCGTGAGGGATATTATGCGGAATTCATTCCGCTTAATCAATAGTTGGGCGGTCTGGCTCACAATACAGTCTTTAGTCCTTCGGTGAACAGTCCCAGGTTATCTTGAGGAGGATAGATGGAAACCAAATACTACGTGTTCCTGCACGTACCCGGACCCAACTGGCTCACCGGCAAGCCCATTAC
>JACQEA010000391.1 GCA_016200825.1 Chloroflexota bacterium
GGCACAATAATTTGGCTCGCGCGATGATGCGCGTGCGGCGCGTCCGGATTCGTGATCGCCATGACAATCGCAAACGCCGCGCCGTCCGCCGACGAGGTAAACCATTTGCGCCCGTTGATCACGTAATCGTTCCCCTCTTTGCGCGCGGTCGTCGCCATCCACACCGGATTCGAGCCGGGAAAATCCGGTTCGGTCATTGAAAAACAACTGCGAATCTCGCCGCGCGCGAGCGGCAATAAAAATTTTTCTTTCTGTTCCGGCGTCGCGTGCTGAATCATCACTTCGATATTTCCAATATCCGGCGCGTTACAGCCAAAAACAAAATGACCGAGCGGCGTGCGTCCCAACTCTTCGCTGACCGGCGCGAAATCCGCGAGCGACATACCCGCGCCGCCGTACGCGCGCGGCACCGGCGGCGCCCACCAACCCCATGCCTGAACTTTTTTGCGTTTCGCCGTAAGCGTCGGCAAAATTTCGCGGAACGGGCGCGCTAAAAAATCGCGTTCGAGCGGAATGATTTCCGCGCGCAGAAATTCGCGCACGTCGCGTAAATGCTGTTTCAATTCCGGTGAAAAATCAAAATCCATCGTTGCCCTGTGCCAGCGAGTATATATCACCCCCCGCGCTCTCGTCAACGTTCATTTTTTATTTGACCGCGCGCGCCACATTTGTTATAGTCGCGCTGAAATGATCGTCATAGGTTTGATGTCCGGCACTTCTGCCGATGGCATTGACGCCGCGCTCGTCGAAATTTCCGGCGCGCCCCCGGCGTTGACGTGGAAATTAATTCACCATCATCACGCCGCGTATCCTCCCGAATTGCAAAACGAAATTCTCGCGTGCGTCTCGCGCGAAACCGGGATAATTGATCGCGTCTGCGCGCTCAACGTCGCGTTGGGCGAACAATTCGCGGACGCCGCGATCAATGCCGCGCGCGCAGCGAACCTCGCGCTGGAGCGCGTAGATCTGATCGGCAGTCACGGGCAAACGGTATGGCATATTCCGGGACGCGCGACGTTGCAAATTGGCGACGCCGCGATCATCGCGGAGAAAACCGGCGTGACGACGATCAGCAATTTTCGCGCGCGCGATATCGCCGCGGGCGGACAAGGCGCGCCGTTGGTCGCGTACGTGGATGTGTTGTTGTTCTCCGCCGCGGAAAAAATTCGCGTCGCGCAAAATATCGGCGGCATCGCGAATCTAACTTTTTTGCCGAAGAAATTTCACCACAGAGAAACAGAGAACACAGAGAGAGAAAGAAAAAAATCTTGGCGTTCTTCGCGTCTCGGCGGTGAAATTTATCCCATCGCGTTTGACTCCGGTCCCGGCAACGCGTTGATTGACGATGCGGCACGGCGCGCGACCAACGGCGCGCAAGCGCGCGATGAAAACGGCGCGCTCGCCGCGCGCGGACGCGTGAATGAAAAATTGTTGAACGAATTGCTCGCGCACGCTTATTTCAAAACGCCGCCGCCCAAAACTACCGGGCGCGAAATATTCGGCGCGGCGCTGGGCGCGGAAATTTGGACGCGCGCGCGCGATCTGCGCGGCGAAGATATTATCGCGACACTCACCGCGCTGACTGCCGATTCGATTGCGCGCGCGTATCGAAATTTTTTGCCGCAATTCCCGGACGAAATTATTCTCTCCGGCGGCGGTGCGCGTAATCCAACTTTAGTCGCGCGCCTGCGCGAAAAAATTCAACCCGCGCGATTGATTTTGTCGGACGAATTCGGTTTGCCGGTCGAGGCGAAAGAGGCGCTCGCGTTTGCGATTCTCGCGTACGAGAGCGCGCACCATCGGCCCGGTAATCTGCCGAGCGCAACCGGCGCAAAACGCGCGGTGGTGTTGGGAGAAATCACGCCGGCATATACGTCATTGCGAGCGGAGCGAAGCAATCCCCAAGACACATCGGAGATTGCTTTGCTTCGTCCCTCGCAACCGCAAAAACCGCTCCTCGCAATGACGGAATCCATCAACCCCGCGACAGAAAATATTGATGCGCTGTCCACGTTGGAAATTGTGCGCGCGATTAATCGCGAGGACGCGCGCGTTGCAGACGCAGTCGCGGTGGAAATAGAAAATATCGCGCGCGCGGTGGATGAAATCACGACGCGCCTGCAAAACGGCGGACGATTGATTTACGTTGGCGCGGGAACGTCGGGACGATTGGGAATTTTAGACGCGGTGGAAATGCCGCCGACTTTTTCTACGCCGCCGGATGTGGTGATCGGTTTGATCGCGGGCGGACATGCCGCGATGTTTCGCGCGGTTGAAGGCGCGGAAGATGATCGCGCGCAAGGCGCGCGCGATCTCGCCGCGTTGAATGTCAACGAAAAAGATTCGGTCGTTGGATTATCAGCGAGCGGCGGCGCGCCGTACGTGTTGGGCGCGCTCGCGGAAGCGAACGCGCGCGGCGCGCTCACGATCAGTGTCGCGGCTAATGATCCCGCGCCCATCCATGCTCTCGCCGCGATTCAAATTGCCGCGCGCGTGGGCGCGGAAGTGATCGCCGGATCCACGCGCCTGAAAGCCGGCACCGCGCAGAAAATGATTTTGAATTTGATTTCTACCGCCGTGATGATTCGTTTGGGAAAAACGTACGGCAATTTGATGGTGGACTTGCAAGCGACGAATGAAAAATTACGCGCCCGCGCGATTCGGATCGTAGAGCGCGCGTGCAATTTGCCGCGCGCAGATGCGGAAAAATTATTGCGCGCGTGTGACGGCGAAGTAAAAACCGCAATTGTCGCGCACCTCGCGCGCGTGTCGCCTGAAATCGCGCGCGCGCGCTTGAATCGCGCCAAGGGTGTTGTGCGCGCGGCGTTATCGTAAGCGCGCGGCATTCGCCAGAATAGATCACGCGCGAACAACATCGGCAGGACTTTCGCTTGTCATTCTGAGCGTAGCGAAGAATCTCACTAATTGGAACTCGCGAGACCCTTCGCTTCGCTCGGGGTGACACTCAAACACTCCGCCCCTACAAAAACCATGCCTACTTTGACCGGTCTCGATGTTCTCCTTCAAGATAAATTATCGCTCTTGAAAAATAAACGCGTCGCGCTCATCACCAATCCCACCGGCGTGACGCGCGAGTTGCGATCTAACATTGATGCATTACGCGCGGCGGGCGCGAATCTGGTCGCGCTCTATTCGCCGGAGCACGGCATCGCGGCAAGCGCGGGCGCGGGCGAAAATGTTGAATCGGGAATTGACGCGCGCACGGGCTTGCCCGTCTATTCGCTCTATGGTAATATTCGCAAACCAACCGCGGAGATGCTCGTCAATGTTGACGCGCTCCTTTTTGATTTGCAAGATGTCGGCGCGCGTTTTTACACATACACCGCGACGCTCGGACTTGCGTTGGAAGCGTGCGCGGAAAATCGCGTGCCGCTCATCGTTCTCGATCGTCCCAATCCGATCAATGGCGCGACGATTGAAGGTCCCGTGCTCGATCCCGCGTTGCAAACGTTTGTCGGTTACGGCGCGATTCCGGTGCGCTACGCGTTGACGCTGGGCGAGCTCGCGCGATTTTATAATCAAACTAATCGCGCGGAATTGCGCGTGATTGAAATGCGCAGGTGGACGCGCGGAATGTGGTACGACGAAACAAAATTATCGTTCGTGCCGCCCTCGCCGAATATGCCGCATCTTTCAACCGCGATTGTTTATCCGGGCATGTGTTTGCTTGAAGGCACAAATTTTTCCGTGGGGCGCGGCACCGCGTTGCCGTTTGAAATTTTTGGCGCACCGTTTGTGGATGGGTCCGCGCTCGCTGAAGAATTGAATGCGCAAAAAATTGACGGCGCGCGCTTTCGCCCCGCCGCGTTTACGCCGAGCGCGAGCAAATACGCGAACGAAAATTGTTTTGGCGCGCAAATTCATGTTACGGATCGCGACGCGTTGCGACCCGTCACGATGGCATTGGAGATCATCGCGGCGCTCAAGCGAATCTATTCCGCGCAATTTGAATGGAACGCGCGCGGGTTTGATCGGCTAATGGGCGACGCGCGCGTGCGCGAGTGGATTGATCGCGGCGAGAAAATAAATGTGAGTCAATGGACAGTCGGACACAACGAGTTCAGAAAAAAACGCGCGGCGTGTCTTTTGTATGCGGAATGAAGGGAAGGAAATGATTTCGGTATGAGCACAGCCACAATCACCTCCGCCCCCAAAATAGATTTTCTCGCGCTCCTCGATCGCGTGACATCAAACTATATTCTGCGCCGCGTAGTCAAAGCGTTGTTCACCATTTGGCTTGTCACGTCAATTACATTTTTTGTCATCCGCGCGATGCCCGGCAACGCGATCGAGATTATGATTCAAGACCTCACCTCCGCCGGTTATTCGCCCGACGACGCGCGCAATCAAGCCGCCGCGCTCTTGAGCATTGATCTGACTCAACCGATTCACGAA
>JACQEA010000392.1 GCA_016200825.1 Chloroflexota bacterium
ACTCGCGCGATTTTTTTCGCGCTCGACGCGTAAGTGGTTGTATGTCGGACTCGGCGTCAAGCGCTGGCTCGCGTTGCTCTTTATCGGCGTCACGTTGTTGGGCTTGGGCTTTGCGTACATTTTAGTTGATCTCTATCGCACGATTGACCTGCCCGATATTTTTTATTACCTCACGTTGCAATTCATCTCGCGCACCGAGCGCGCGCTTTTGTTTGGCGTGCTCGCGCTCGCGTGCGTTGTGATCGCGCTGTACAAATTGAGTCAAGTTTTGCTCGCGCCGTTTGTCGGCGACGATACAAATGTCGTGGATCGGTTGTATCGGCAACGCGCGCGCAAACGCGGACCGAAAATTGTCGCGCTCGGCGGCGGCACCGGACTTTCTACGTTATTGCGCGGACTCAAAGATCACACCGATCAACTCACCGCGATCCTCACCGTCGCGGACGATGGCGGCAGTTCCGGCAAATTGCGCCGCGAGTTGGGCGTGCTTCCCCCCGGCGATTTTCGCCAATGCATCGCGGCGATGGCGGATTCCGAGCCGTTGATGTCGCAACTGTTTCAATATCGTTTTGGAACGGGCGCGGGATTGGACGGCCACGCGTTTGGAAATTTATTTATCGCTGCGATGGCGGGTGTGACCGGCAGTTTTGAACGCGCGATTGTTGAAGCCGGGCGCGTGCTCGCGGTGCGCGGCAATATTTTGCCTTCGACCCTGGAAAATGTGACGCTGTGCGCGGACGTGCGCGATGATGCCGCGCCGCGCGTCGCGGGCGAATCCGCGATCGCACAACGCGGCAAACCGATCGAGCGCGTGTATCTCGAACCGGAACAAGTGTCGGCGTATCCCGGGGTGGTGCGCGCGATTCTGGACGCGGAAATTATTCTCGCGGGTCCCGGCAGTTTATACACGAGTGTCTTGCCAAATTTGCTCGTCCAAGATGTGCAACGCGCGCTCGCAACTTGTACCGCGCTCAAAATTTATATTTGCAATGTCGCGACGCAGCCGGGCGAGACCGATTCGTTTTCAGTTGAAGACCATTACGACGCGCTCGCGTCATACGCGGGCGCGGGAATTTTTTCGCACGTCCTCGCGAACAATAATTTCGATGTGGGATTCCCGGAACATTCATCAAGTCAAATGGTGCGCGCGGAAGAAGGGCGCGCGCGCGCGTTTGAAATGATCGCGGCGGATGTGGTGGACGAATCTAAACCGTGGCGGCACGATCCAAAAAAATTAGCGCGCGAAATTTTGAAATTGTATAACGCGAAGAGTAAGGGCGTCTAACAAAATGAGCCGAACTGTCACGCTGAGCGTGAGCGAAGCGTCTTGTAGTTTCAAAAGTAAACAAGATTCTCATTGGAAAAACAAGATTCTTCGCTGCACTCAGAATGACACCAACCGCCGTTTTCATTTTAATAGATGGTCTAAGTGAGTTTCAAGATTCAGCAGTGAGGAATTCAACCAGAAACCTTAACCCAAATTCTCAAAGGAGAGTCACCATGATTACACGCGTAGGCATTAACGGATTCGGGCGCATCGGGCGCATCGTGTTCCGCACGATCAAAGAACGCGCCGCGGAAAAAATTGAAGTCGTCGCGATCAACGATCTCTTCGACGCGGCGACGAACGCGCACTTGCTCAAGTACGATTCGACGTACGGCGCGTTCAATGGCGCGGTCGCCGCGCAAGATGGCAATTTAATCGTGGACGGCAAACCGATCAAAGTGTTCGCGGAAAAAGATTTGAACGCGATCAAATGGAGCGAGCTCGGCGTGGGCATTGTGATCGAATCAACCGGACTTTTCACCGACGCGACCAAATCGAACGGGCATATCAAATCCGGCGGCGCGAAAAAAGTGATCATCACCGCGCCCGCGAAAAACGAGGACATTACGATTGTGCTCGGCGTGAATCAAGACCAGTACGATCCCAAACAACACCATATGATCTCGAACGCGTCCTGCACGACGAACGGACTCGCGCCGGTCGCGAAAGTTTTGAACGACACGTTTGGAATCGAAAAAGGATTGTTGACGACGGTGCACTCGTACACCAACTCGCAACGCTTGCAAGATATGGGCGCGAAAGATTGGCGCGATGCGCGCGCCGCCGCGCAAAACATCGTCCCCGCCGAAACCGGCGCGGCGCGCGCGGTGGGCTTGGTGATTCCGGAATTGAAAGGAAAATTTGGCGGGATGGCATTCCGCGTGCCGACCGCGACCGTTTCGGTTGTGGATTTTACGGCGGTCTTGAAAAAAGAAGCGAGCAAAGAAAATATTCGCGACGCGATGTTGGAATACGCGGGCAGTGCGATGAAAGGAATTCTGGACGTGACCGACGAACCGCTCGTCTCTTCCGATTTACGCGGCACCACGTTTTCATCTGTGTACAGTTCGCTGGACACACTCGTCGTTGGAAATCTCGTCAAGGTCGTCGCGTGGTACGATAATGAATGGGGTTACGCGTGCCGCGTCGCGGATTTGACGAAATTTGTCGCGAGCAAGCTTTAGAAATTGGATGATGGAAGTTGGAGGTTGGAATGTGCGCCTCCAATTTCTAATTTCCAATCTCTAACCTCCAGAATACCATGAACAAAAAAACTATCCGCGATGTCAACGTGAAAAATAAACGCGCGCTCGTGCGCGTGGATTTCAACGTCCCGCTCGATAAAGGCAAAGTGACCGACGACACGCGCATCGTCGCGGCGTTGCCGACGATCAACTATTTGATCGCGCAGGGCGCGAAAATAATTTTGTGTTCGCATCTGGGACGACCAAAGGGCAAAGATCAAACGCTGTCGCTGCGTCCCGTCGCCGCGCGCGCGCAACAACTCTTGGGCACGCGCGTCGAATTTGTCGCGGATTGCATCGGTCAGCCGGTCGAACGCGTGGTGGAAGGCATGGACGTTGGCAATGTGGTGTTGTTGGAGAACGTGCGCTTTTATCCCGACGAAGAAAAAAATGACGCGACCTTTGCAAAAAAACTCGCGGCGGCGGGCGATATTTTTGTGAACGACGCGTTCGGCGCGGCGCATCGCGCGCACGCGAGCACGGAAGGCGTCACGCACTTTTTGCCAAGCGTGGCCGGACTCTTAATGGAAAAAGAATTGAATTATCTCGGCGCGGCGCTTGCGAATCCCGCGCGTCCATTCATCGCGATTCTCGGCGGCGCAAAAGTGAGCGACAAGATCGCGGTGATCGAAAATCTTTTGCCGAAAGTTGATGCGCTGTTGATCGGCGGCGGCATGGCGAATACATTTCTGTCCGCAAGCGGATTGCAGGTGGGACAATCGCTCCTCGAAGCGGATAAAATCGAAACCGCGAAAAATTTGCTCGCGCAAGCCGGCGCGAAAATTATTTTGCCAACCGACGCGGTGATCGCGAATAAATTTGATGCGAACGCCGAGAGCCAAACCGTTGCGGTGGATGCAATCCCAAACGATTGGCGCGTCCTCGACATCGGACCTCGGACGCTGGACTCTTTCGGACAGATTTTGTCCGGCGCGAAAACCGTCGTGTGGAACGGACCGCTCGGCGTGTTTGAATTTCCCGCGTTCGCGCGCGGCACCATCAAAATCGCGAAACGGCTCGCG
>JACQEA010000412.1 GCA_016200825.1 Chloroflexota bacterium
CGCGGAAGAAGGCGAAGAGATCGGCGCGAAGCACAAAAAGAAATTGAATGAATTGGTGCAAGCGCAACTCGCCGAACTGGAAAAAGAAACCAAAGCAAAAGAATCTGATAAAAATTTGTTGCAGGATGCGGAGAAGGAACAAAAACAACAAGAAGCCGCCGAAGAAAAAGCGGCAATCCGCGCGCGCTTGGATGCGCAGATTGAGCAACAACGCAGTGGGCACGACGATAAACTCGATGCGTTGAAAGCGGTGCGCGTGGGCGAGGTGATTACCGAAGCGCGCTATCAAGAAATGCGCGACAAGTGGGGCGCGATTTTTGACGCGGGGATGGGCGCAGAGGCGGTCTTTGAAATTCTCAAAGGCATTGACCTCGATAAACTGGGCGAAGAATTGCGGCACAATATTCGCGTCACGCGCTCCAAGCAACAAAAGAAAAAAGAAATCAAACGCTTGCGCGTGGTTGAATCGTTGCGCCGCTCTAGCAATCGGCCCGAGTGGATGATCTTGCAAGTGTTGCCGGTTATTCCGCCTGAACTGCGCCCGATGGTGCAGTTGGACGGCGGACGCTTTGCGACATCGGATTTAAATGATCTATATCGCCGCGTGATCAATCGCAACAATCGTTTGAAACGTTTGTTGGAATTGGGCGCGCCCGAAGTGATCGTCAATAATGAAAAGCGAATGTTGCAAGAAGCGGTGGATTCGTTGATTGATAACGCGCAACGCGGCAAAGCGGTTTCACAACGCGGTCAACGCAAATTAAAATCGCTGTCCGATTTATTGAAAGGCAAGCAAGGCCGATTCCGCCGCAACTTGCTCGGCAAACGCGTCGATTATTCCGGTCGGAGTGTGATCGTCGTGGGTCCTTATTTGAAATTGAATCAATGTGGTTTGCCCAAAGGGATGGCGTTGGAATTGTTCAAGCCGTTCGTGATGCGGAAATTAGTTGAATACAATTACGCGCATAATATCAAATCTGCCAAACGATTGGTTGATCGCGGCAGCGCCGAAGTATGGGATGTGCTTGAAGAAATTATCAAGAATCATCCCGTGATGTTGAACCGCGCGCCGACCTTGCATCGCTTGGGCATTCAAGCGTTCGAAGTAATTCTGGTTGAAGGCAACGCGATTCATATTCATCCGCTGGTGTGCGCGGCGTTCAACGCGGATTTCGACGGCGATCAAATGGCGGTGCATGTGCCGCTCTCTGAAGCCGCGAAAGAAGAAGCGCGACGCTTGATGATGTCGTCGCACAATTTGCTCAAGCCATCTTCCGGCGAACCGATCGTCGAGCCAACCAAAGATATGGTGCTGGGCGTGTACTATTTGACGATGGAAAAGCCCGGACAAAAAGGCGAAGGTAAAACTTTTTCCGATCCGGATGAAATCGCGCTGGCGTACAATTTAGGGCATGTGGGATTGCACGCCAAGATCAAATTTGTCGTTGAAGGACTCAAGGCGGGTCAACTCAAAGCAAAACGAAAAACTATCGAGACGACCGCGGGCCGCGTGTTGTTCAATCAAATCTTGCCGCCCGAAATTCCATTTGTCAATGACACGCTCGACAAAAAACGTTTGAAGGATTTGGTGGCGGTGGTCTATGTCACAATCGGACCAGAAGGCACTGCCGAGATTGTTGATCGCATCAAAGACATCGGTTTTGTTTACGCGACGCGGAGTGGTCTGACGATCGCGATTGACGATATCACGGTGCCGGCGGAAAAAGCTTCAATTCTGGATCGCGTGACCGGTAAAGTCGGCGAAGTTGAACAACAATATCGCAAAGGCTTGATTACACAAGACGAACAATACGTGAAAACGGTCGAGCTGTGGACGGACGCAACCGAAGAAATCACCGACGCAGTCAAAAAGAATATGAATGAAAGTTCGCCGATTCCAATTATGGCGAATAGTGGCGCAACGAAAGGCGGATTCACAACGATTCGTCAGCTCGCGGGAATGCGCGGACTAATGGCGGATCCATCGGGGCGAATTATCGAATTACCGATTCGCAGTAATTTTCGCGAAGGGTTGACCGCGCTCGAATATTTTATTTCGACGCACGGCGCGCGCAAGGGTCTTGCCGATACCGCGTTGCGGACTGCGGACGCGGGTTACTTAACGCGGCGCTTGGTTGATGTCGCGCAAGAGATCATTATCACCGAAGACGATTGCGGCACCACGAATGGAATTATGATCGACGCGGCTTCCAAAGATCGCACCGGTGAAAATTTCGCGGAACGCGTGGTGGGTCGTTGCGCGGCGGTACCGATCGTTCATCCTAAAACGGAAGACGTGATTGTGCCCGCGGGCGAGATGATTACCGCGGAGTATTGGGAAGAGATTGATGCCGCCAAAGTTACGACGGTCACGGTTCGAAGCGCGATGACGTGCATCGCGCCGTACGGAATTTGCGCGCGCTGTTACGGCCGCGATTTAGCGCGCGGCGGCAATCCGCGTATGGGCGAAGCCGTCGGCATTATCGCCGCGCAAAGCATTGGCGAGCCGGGCACGCAATTGACATTGCGAACGTTTCATACCGGCGGCGTCGCGGGCGCGGAAGATATTACGAGCGGTTTGCCGCGCGTCGAAGAATTGTTTGAGGCGCGCGATCCAAAAGGTCAAGCGGTGCTTTCGGAAATTGACGGTGTGGTTGAACTGTACAATGAAGGCGACGAACGCAAACTTCGCGTCCTGAACGCGCGCGTTGAAAAAGAAGAGTACGATATTCCGCGCGGCTACAAAGTGCAAATCGAAGATCGTGACGAAGTGACCAAGGGCCAAGTGCTTGCGAAAAAAGATAAAGAGGAAATCATCGCGATGGAAGGCGGCACCGCGCTCGTGGAAAAAGGAGAAATCACGGTCCGGCGCGATATTCGCGATGAAGCGGCTTATGATGTACCTGCCACCGCGCGGGTGCGCGTGGAAGATGGACAAAAAGTCAAAGCGGGAGATCAACTTACCGAAGGCCCAAAAAATCCGCGTGACATTTTAAGCATTCTCGGTCTGGAAGCGACCGAATTGTATTTGCTCGAAGAAGTGCAAAAAGTTTACCGGTCGCAAGGCGTCAACATCAACGATAAGCATATCGAAATTATCGTGAGCCAAATGTTGCGCCGCGTGCGCGTGCGTTCGTCTGGTGATACGGATCTGTTGCCGGGCGAAATTATTGATCGCAAGTTGTTTGATATGCGGAATCAAAAAGTAGTCATGGAAGGTAGTCGCCCGGCGACCGCGCAACCAATTCTGTTGGGACTGACGCGCGCCGCGCTCGCGACGGATTCGTTTCTCGCCGCGGCATCGTTCCAAGAAACCACGCGCGTGCTGACCGACGCGGCGGTGCGGGGTCGCGTAGATTATTTGCGCGGCTTGAAAGAGAATGTTATTCTCGGCAAGTTGATTCCGGTCGGCAGTGGTTATCGCAAGCGCGATGAATTCGCGCTGAGCGATTTGGGCCCGCCGCCCACGGTGACGGTGGATGACATTAGTGAAGAGCCGATGTTAGCGGATTGAAATTTGACACAATCCAACATCTAAATATAATTGCATTCCGTGAGTCGTGATGGAAATTATTTTGCGCGTAAAAATAATTTTCCTCTATAGACAACGACTCGCACTCACGGGACTTGCTTTCCTCAAGCTAGAATAAAGTGAGGATAATCCAGTTCGGTGCCTGCAATTCCGGTCCGCGAGAGACAACGCGGAAACAGAATTGAGACCAGCGTCGAACTGCAAGTCCCTCGTCCGCACCGAGGCGGGGGGAGTTTTGATCAGCCCTTTCAAAGCAAATCGTCGTGGGCGATCTGGAGTGAGGTTGCCCGGACGATTTGCGCTTTGTACGGAAACGGAAGGGTTGTTCTGTTCCCCAAAATTAATGGGGACTAGGGGAGTAAATTCGTGCCAACCATCAATCAATTAATTCGCAAAGGCCGCAAACAAAAAACCGGCAAGACCAAGTCGCCGGCGTTGCGCTTTGTATTGAACACACTCAAGAACCGGCAAATTCGCGGCAAAGGCTCGCCGCTAAAACGCGGCGTTTGTACGATTGTGCGCACGATGACGCCGAAAAAACCGAATTCGGCTTTGCGGAAAATCGCGCGGGTGCGCTTGACGAACGGGATCGAAGTGACAGCGTACATTCCGGGCGAAGGTCATCAATTGCAAGAACATTCGGTCGTGCTAATCCGCGGTGGTCGCGTAAAAGATTTGCCCGGCGTGCGTTATCACATTGTGCGCGGCGCGCTCGATACAACGGGTGTTGAGAAACGCCGCAAGGGTCGTTCCAAGTACGGCGCTAAAATGCCCAAAGCCGCCGCGCCGGCAAGTTAGGCTGGAGGATTTGATATGCCTCGTCGAGGAAATGTAAAACGGCACGTCGCGTTGGCTGATGCGCAATACAAGAACAGAACGGTTGGATTATTCATCAATAATATTATGCAACGCGGAAAAAAATCGATTGCGACGCGCTTGGTGTACGACGCGTTCAAGATCATCGAAGACAAGACGAAAAAAAATCCGTTAGAAGTTTTTGAAAGCGCGTTGCGGAACGCGGGTCCGAGTATGGAAGTAAAACCGCGCCGCGTGGGTGGCGCAACGCTCCAAGTCCCGGTCGAAGTCAGCAGTGATCGCCGCGCGTCGTTGGCAATGCGTTGGGTTATCAGTTACGCGCGGGCGCGCAGTGGTCGAACCTTTTCGGAAAAATTGGCGGCGGAAATTCTCGATGCCGCGTCGAATCAAGGCTCGGCGATCAAGAAAAAAGAAGAAGTCCACAAACAAGCGGAAGCCAATCGCGCCTTTGCGCATTATCGGTGGTAAATGTTCAATGACAAATTCAAAATGACAAATGAAAAAAATAGTTTGTCATTCGCTAATTTGTCATTTGTAATTGGATTAAACGTGACTCGACAAGTACCGCTCGAAAAAGTTAGAAACATTGGTGTGATCGCGCACATTGACGCTGGGAAAACTACGGTCAGTGAGCGCATTTTGTATTTCACCGGCAAAACGTACAAGATTGGTGAAGTGCATGACGGCACCGCGGTGATGGATTATATGCCGCAAGAACGCGAACGCGGCATTACCATCACTTCTGCCGCGACCACCGCGACGTGGAAAGATCATCAAATCAATTTGATTGATACGCCTGGGCATATTGATTTCACCGCCGAAGTGCAACGCTCGTTGCGCGTTCTTGACGGCGGCATTGTTGTATTTGATGCGGTCGCAGGTGTGCAACCACAATCGGAAACAGTGTGGCGGCAAGCCGATCGCTTTGGCGTACCGCGTCTTGCGTTTGTAAACAAGATGGATCGCGTCGGCGCGCAATTTCAGCGCACGATTGATATGATCGCCGAGCGATTGTCTGCAAACCCAGTCGCGATTCAATTGCCGATCGGCGCGGAAGCCGCGTTCAGCGGCGTAGTTGATTTGCTCGCGATGAAAGCGATTACCTATTCGGACGATCCCGATGCTGCGCCGATCATCAGCGACATTCCCGCGAATTTGGTGGAGAGCGCAAAGCGTTATCGCGCGATGCTTGTGGAAAAAATCGCGGAGACGGACGAAGCGTTGACGACGAAATATTTGGAAGGACGCGAAATTTCTGAAATGGAATTGCGTCCCGCGCTTCGCCGCGCAACAATTTCAAGCCGCGTCGTCCCGGTGCTTTGCGGTGCGGCGCTCAAGAACAAGGGCGTCCAAATGATGCTCGATGCGGTTGTGGATTTATTGCCTTCTCCTTTAGACATTCCCCCGGTAAAAGGAATTTCTCCCGACGATTCGACAAAAGATGAAACTCGCGCGCCAGATGAAAATCAGCCGACCGCCGCGTTAGTTTTCAAAATAATTACCGATCCCTACGTTGGCCGATTAGCATTTGTGCGCGTTTATTCCGGCAAACTTGCCACTGGCACGACGCTTTTGAATAGCGCGCGCAATCAGCGCGAACGCGTGGGCCGCTTGGTGCGCATGCACGCAAATTCACGCGAAGAAACGGAAGAAGTGCTCGCGGGCGATATTGCCGCGATCATCGGCCCAAAAAATTCTTTCACGGGCGATACGCTTTGCGATCCCGACAAACCGATTTTGTTGGAAGCGATCAAATTTCCAGAGCCGGTCATTTCGGTCGCGATCGAACCGCGCACCAAAGCGGATCAAGATAAAATGGCGGACGCGTTGCATCGTCTCTCGGAAGAAGATCCGACTTTTCGCGTACGCACGGATGAAGAGACCGCGCAGACGATTATTAGCGGGATGGGCGAGTTGCATCTCGACGTGATCGTAGATCGAATGGTGCGCGAATTTAAAGTCGCGGCGAATGTGGGTCGTCCGCAAGTCGCGTATCGCGAAACGATTACGCACCCAGTGCGCGCAGAGGGACGTTTTGTGCGTCAGACCGGCGGACGTGGTCAATACGGTCACGTGTGGTTGGAATTAGAACCCTTGGAAAAAGGCAAAGGGTTTGAATTTGAAAATGCAATCAAGGGCGGCGCGATTCCAAAAGAATATATCAATCCGGTTGAAAAAGGAATTCGCGAAGCGCTAGATAGCGGCGTACTCGGTGGTTATCCAGTTGTAGATTTGCGCGCGAGTCTAGTGGACGGTTCGTACCATGAAGTGGATTCGTCCGAAATGGCATTCAAGATCGCGGGATCTATGGCGTTGAAAGCGGGAATGCAAAGAGGGGGTCCCGTTTTGTTAGAGCCGATCATGCGCGTCGAGGTTGTCATCCCGGAAAGTTATATGGGTGATGTCATTGGCGATTTGTCCGCGCGGCGCGCGCATATTGATGGCATGGAATCGCGATTTGGCGGCACGACCGCGGTCAAAGCATTTGTTCCACTCGCGACAATGTTTGGGTACGCGACTGATTTGCGTTCGGCGACGCAAGGTCGCGGCACGTTTACGATGGAGTTC
>JACQEA010000400.1 GCA_016200825.1 Chloroflexota bacterium
AAACATTTTTTCCGGTACTCTGGATAGGGAAAATTGGTCAGTATGATGACTGTAGGAGCGGGCTTGTCCTTTTTGATGCTTTCCAATACATCGAACCCAGTTCCGTTCAATAATTGGAGATCAAGGATCACGACGTCGGGTTTGAGCTTGAGGATGCGGTCGATTGCATCGCGTGCCTCTGCGGACTCGCCAATAATCTGCACTTGCCCGAGATTAGAAAGAAATCTCGTTAGTCGCTGACGAATGATTAAGGAATCATCGACCAAAAATACTCTCATTGCCATTCTTACTTGCGTCGGAATCCTGCGTATGGTTATTCCTGCTTACGCACGAAAAGGATACACCGCGTTGTTCAAATATTGAATAATGCATAATGTGAAACCCTTGTCACAAACGAGGGAATTCGGTTGTCGCATAAAGTGCGACAAATTCCAAAATCATTTGCCCTGTCCTATATCAACATCACGATCAGTAACGGGTCTGATGCATTGAAACCTAGGTAACTCTAGATATATCAATGAGTTCTTTATCAAAAATCGTTGCATAGCGATCGTGAATGTGATAGGATATAGATCGTCAAAGTAGATCTGGTTTTCATCGCGCCTTCCTACATCTGGCGGAATAAGATAAGATATGGAGATGGAAAGATGAAGCGATTCCTGCATTCACCTTGGGCACGCTATGGTGCCGCTCTACTCTTGAGCGTTTTGACGCTCGCATTGACACAACTGACTGCTTGGTGGGGTGGAAACGAGTACATCCCGTTCCTCTTCGCTATTCTCTTGAGTGCGCGATTCGGAGGGCTTGGTCCCGGTCTGTTTGCAAGCGCACTTGCCTTCTTGGCAAACGACTATTTTTTCATTTCTCCTCTCTATTCACTTCAGGTTCAGAATCCTAATGATCTTTTCAAGCTCGGTGGCTTGGCGCTTAGCGCGATAATTGTCAGTTGGCTGGCTTCGGAATATCGAAAATCAAAACATCTGAACGCTGTCCTTGCTTATCGTCAGTTCGTGATTGCAAAACTCTCCGATAGAGCGCTCACGAGCCAGGACCAGCCGGATTTATTAGCAACAGTCGCTCCATTGCTTTGTGAATCATTCAACGTCGAGTACGCCGGAATCATAGAGTTCTTGCCCGACACCACATCGGTCGTGCTTAAGGCGGGCTGCGGCTGGGCTGAGGAGAATCTAGGTCAGGTCCTAACAGAAACTGATGCAGAGTTTTTTTACGCTGGCAGCCAAATCCGCGATGAGCCATCGGTGCTCGACATCCCGCATCGCGAGAAGGAAAGCCGGATGCCAAAACTATTGATTGAGCACAATGTGCGGAGTGGAATGAGTATCATCATTCAGGGGAATGCGCGTCCTTTTGGTCTCGCAGGAGTGTACACTTTAGAGCGGCGGCGGTTTAGCGAGGCTGATCTCAAATTCCTAAAAATATTTTCGGAGTTGGTATCGAAAGCGATTACGCGCATTCAATCCATGGAGCAGTTGCGCGAAAAGAGTAGCGGTCTACAAAGAACGCTTTCGAGGTTGGGGCCAGGCAGAAGCCACCTCGCGACAACTCAATTCCATCTTTCAAGTCGCGGACGAAAAATCGGAAATACTAATTGAGAATCCCGCAACACTCGCAATGCGCTCCGGCACTGTTGCCAACCTTGAGACACATGCGGTACTGATTGCCAAAAACGGAAATCATGTCTCGATTGACGCCAATGCCGCTCCTATCTTCGATGAATCTGGCAAGGTGACCGGTGCGGTTCTCATTTTTCGCGATACGACAGTTCCGCGCCGGATTGAGGAATCCATTCGGCAAAGTGAGGAACGTCTTCGGGTTGCGCTCAAGAATTCCCCGGTCGTCGTATCCAATCAGGATACTGAGTTGCGCTATACTTGGGTCCATAACTCCCTGCACGGTTTTCCCGATCAATCGGTTATTGGAAAAAGAGATGCCGATTTAATGCCAACAGTTGATTCGGAACGGTGGAGTGAAATCAAACGCGGCGTCATCGAAAGTGGCATCGGAACACGCGTCGAGATCTCCGCTTCGATAGATAGTCAAAGACGTTCGTTCGATTTGACGGTTGAGCCATTACGCAACCCCGAGGACACGATTGTTGGAGTCACTTGTGCCGCGATTGACATCACCGAGCGCAAGCGCGAACAGGCAGCGACCTCGCGCCTCGCCGCGATTGTAGAATCCTCCGAAGATGCAGTCGTGGGCAAGACCTTGGATGGGATCATTCTATCGTGGAATCCCGGCGCGGAGCGAATGTACGGCTACGACCCGGACGAGATCATCGGTCAAGCGGTTTCGATTCTGTATCCACCCGATCGGTTAGACGAATTCCGCCAAGTGACGGAGCGGCTGAAACGCGGCGAATCGGTCAAGCAACACGACACGATTCGCGTTCGCAAAGACGGCAACCGCATCGACGTTTCAGTGAGCGTTTCATTGGTGCGCGATGGCATGGGCAGAGTGATCGGCGCGTCGTCCATCGCCCGCGATATCACTGAGCGTAAACAACTCTTGGTGGAAAATGCTCGCCTGTTGCAAGAACTGCAACACGCGAACATGGATTTGGAACAACGCGTCGTCCAGCGCACGATCGAGTTGCAGGGCACGAATAAAAAGTTGCAAGCCGAGATCGCCGAACGCCAGCGCGCGAATGAGCAATTACGCCAACTTTCGGCGCATTTACAATCCGCGCGCGAAGAAGAACGGACGCGCGTGGCGCGTGAGATTCACGATGAATTGGGCCAAGTGCTAACGGTCGTCAAGATGGATCTTTCCTTGCTCGAACGAAATCTTTCGGAAAGCGGAAAGAAAAATACGAGTGAGGATTTGACAACGCAAATCCGTGCGACGACGCAGTTAGTCGACGACAGCATTCAAAAAATGCGCGAAATTATTCGTGAGTTACGTCCAGGAATACTCGACCACTTGGGACTCAGGTCCGCCATCGAATGGCAGGCGCAAGAATTTCAAGCGCGCACTAACATCGCATGCCATTTGGAAACCAGCGAGGAAGAGATCGCGCTCGACCTGGATCGTTCGACGGCGGTCTTCCGCATCTTTCAAGAAACTCTCACCAACATCGCGCGGCATTCTCAGGCGACCCGCGTGGACATTCAATTAGAAAAAAACGATCACCTGACACTAAAAGTCCACGACAACGGCAGAGGTATTACCGAGAGCGAGATTTCGAACGACAAATCTTTCGGCATTTTGGGAATGCGCGAGCGTGCGCTCATTTTCGGCGGTGAAGTAGAGGTGCATGGAGAACAAGGTAAAGGCACCCTCGTCAGCGTCCGCATTCCGATGGAGCAACAGCGTGATTGAAATTCTAATCGCCGATGATCACGTATTGTTCCGCGAAGGCTTGAAAAGAATTTTGAAACGTGAATCAGATTTGGCGGTCATTGCTGAAGCCACGAACGGGCGAGAGGTCATTGATCGCGTCAAACAAAAACAGCCCGATATTGTCCTACTCGATATTTCCATGCCGGGTGAAAGTGGCTTGGAAGTCTTGGAGGCATTGAAAAGAGATTTCGCAAAAGTCAAAGTGCTCATCCTCAGCATGCATCCTGAAGATCGTTTTGCGTCGCGCGCTTTCAAGATGGGAGCTTTAGGGTACATCACCAAAGAGAGCGCCGTGGAAGAATTGGTGCAAGCGATTCGAAAGATCGTCAGCGGCGGAAGATATGTCAGCCCGGCTTTTGCGGAAAAGTTGGCAAGCGATTTGTCTATGGCTCGCGATAAACTTCCTCACGAGCGGCTTTCCAATCGCGAGTTCCAAATCATGCGCCTGATCGCCGCGGGGAAAAAGATCCACACGATTGCAGAGGAATTGTCGTTGAGCCGTAATTCGATCAACACGTACCGTATGCGTATTCTGGAAAAAATGGAAGTCCAAAGCAATGCCGAGCTGACGCGTTACGCCATCGAAAACAAATTAATCGAATAGTTTTTTTGATTCTTGATTTGAGAACCTTGCAAGTCATTGCGACTTGCAAGGTTCTCTTTTTTGTAGCAAAAAAAAACCACAAAGGGATTGATGGCGCGAGGTGCTGGCCACGGCTGCCGCGCGATTGGTTGACACATCCGCGCGCTCTGGGTACAATCCCGCGCGATGAAAAATTCGCTCGACGCCTTTTCTCCGTTTACACGCGCGTGGTTTGAAAAAAATTTTCGCGACCCTACGCCGCCGCAAGAACAGGGCTGGCTGCCGATCCAACGCGGCGAGCACACGTTGATTCTCGCGCCAACGGGTTCCGGTAAGACGCTCGCCGCGTTTTTGTGGGGCATTGATCAACTTTACCGCGAAATTACAAATGACACATTCCAAATTACAAAAAGTGTTCGCCTCCTTTATATTTCTCCGCTCAAAGCGTTGAACAACGACATCGAGCGCAATCTACGCGCGCCGCTCGCCGGTATTCGCGATCAAGCCGCGCGCGCGGGAATCAGTTTGCCCGAATTGCGCGTCGCGGTTCGCACCGGCGATACGCCCGCGCGCGAACGCGCGGCGATGTTGAAAAAGCCGCCGCACATTCTCATTACCACGCCCGAATCGCTTTATTTGATGTTGACCTCGCCGCGCGCGCGCGAACTTTTTCGCGCGGTGCGCACCATCATCGTAGATGAAATTCACACGCTCGTCGGAAATAAACGCGGCGCGCATCTCGCGCTGTCGCTCGAGCGCGTGGAAGAAATCGCGAATGCGCGTGTGCAAAGAATTGGATTGAGCGCGACGATCAAACCATTGGAAGAAGCCGCGCGATGGTTGGGAGGACAAGAGCAGTCGCCAGTCACCAGTCAACAGTCAACAGACCAATCACCCCGTTCTGTAACCATCGTCAACGCCGCGTACAAAAAAAATCTTGACTTGCGCGTCGTCACCGTTGCTGATGATTTGAGCAAACTGCAAACCACTTCGATTTGGCCCCTCGTCGTTCCAGATTTGTTGAACGAAATTCGCCGTCACACCACCACGCTGATTTTCGCGAACAATCGCCGCCTCGCGGAACGCACCGCCGATCGCTTGAACGCGCAACTCGACGCGGAACAAAAAGAAGAGATCGCGCCGGGCTCGCCGCGCGCGCTCGCGCCGCAAGGTATCGCGCGCGATCGCGGAATGTTTGCGATTGGCGCGCCAGGACCCTTTCGCGCGCATCATGGTTCGATGTCCAAAGACGCGCGGCGAAAAATGGAAGAAGATTTGAAATCAGGAAAACTTCCCGCGTTGGTTGGGACGAGTTCATTGGAATTGGGAATTGACATCGGCGCGATTGATTTGGTGTTGCAATTGCAATCGCCCAAAAGTGTCGCGCAAGGATTGCAACGCGTCGGACGCTCGGGACATTTGGTGGGACAAACGAGTGTTGGCAGAATTTACGCGACGTTCCGCGAAGATTTAGTTGAAGCCGCGGCGATTGCGCGCGGAATGTTGGATGGCGATGTGGAATCCACCATCGCGCCGCAAAATCCGCTCGACGTGCTCGCGCAACAAATCGTCGCGATGGTCGCGTGCGAAGAGTGGGACGCGCGCGCGTTGTTCGATGTGGTGCGGCGCGCGTACGTTTATCGCGATTTATCGTGGAGCGCGTTTGAGGCGGTCTTGGAAATGTTGGCGGGAAAATATCACGTGGCCGGTGTGCGCGGCACGGACGCGTTGCGCGCGAAAATTTCTTTCGACCGCGTCAACAATCGGTTGCGCGCGTTGCCGGGTTCGCGTTTGCTCGCGATTCAAAACGCGGGCACGATTCCCGACACCGGCGCGTACACCGTGTATCTCGGCGACAACAAAACAAAAATCGGCGAGGTGGACGAGGAATTTGTTTTTGAAACGCGCGCGGGCGATAATTTTTTGCTCGGCAGTCGCGTGTGGCGCGTGTTGGAAATCAAAGACGATCGTTTGATCGTCGGCGATGCGGCGGGCGCAACGCCGCGCATGCCGTTTTGGAACGGCGATTATCCGTATCGGCCGTACGAATTGGGATTGCGGATTGGAAAATTTCGGCGCGAAATTGTGGAACGCGTGGGTAGAGACGAGTCGCCGACTCGTCTCTACCACGAATTGCAACGCGAATACGCGTTGGATGAAAATTCCGCGCGCAATTTGATCGCGCACGCGCAAAAACAATTGGATGCGGTCGGCGTGATGTCGTCCGATCAAACAATTGTCGCGGAAACATTCAACGACGCGGTGGGCGAACCGCGTTTGGTGATTCATTCGCCGTTCGGTGGGCGCGTGAATGGCGCGTGGGCGCTCGCGCTCAAAAGCGCAATGGAAGAACGTTATCGGATCGAAATTGAAATGCAAACGAACGACGACGGAATCCTTTTTCGTTTTCCACAATCGCACACCGCGCCGCCGCTTGATCTCGTGCGCGATTTGTCCGCGCGCGAGGCGCGCGCAAGAATTTTGCGCGAGTTGCCGCACAGCGCGCTCTTTGGCGCGCGCTTTAGAATGAACGCGGCGCGCGCGTTGTTGCT